>JBKOVG010000171.1:0-21142 GCA_046723845.1 Candidatus Methylomirabilota bacterium
GCACGTCGTAGGTCGCGTGGAAGGCCGCCATCTGCCGGCCCAGCCGGTGGGCGGCCTGGGTGGCGCGCACGTAGTCGGGTGCGGTGATGCTTTCGCCTCGCTGCGCGGTCCCCCATGTGGCGTTCTCGACCTCGCCTTTCCGCGCCGGGCGCCCCGCGGTGGGATGGCTCCCGAGGGTGACCGCCATGTTGGCGGCGGCAAAGGTGAGGAAGGTAGGGATGACGGCGGCGCGATCGATCTCGGGATCGGCTTCCTCCACGCGATGGCCCAGGTCCTTGCAGAACACCACCGTCTCCGCCAGCGCCTTGAGATATTCCGTGTCCACCGGCGCGCCGTTGGGCGCCGCCGTCGTGTAGGCGATGCGCAGCGGCCGCCGCTCCGCCTGGACGTCGGCGAGGAAGGGGCGCGGCGGCGCCGGCGCCACATAGGGATCGCCGGGTCCCGCGCCGGCGGTGGCATCGAGGAGCGCTGCGGTGTCCCGCACCGAGAGCGTCACCGCGTGCTCGGTCGACAGCCCCCCGAGCCCTTCGCCCGTGTAGGGCGCCATCGTGTTGCGGCCGCGCGTGGGCTTGAGGCCGACCGCGCCGCAGCAGGCGGCGGGAGCGCGGATGGAGCCGAAGCCGTCGGAGGCGTGCGCCATGGGGAGCATGCGCGCCCCCACCGCGGCGGCTGCCCCGCCCGAGGAGCCGCCGGAGATGCGCGTGGTGTCCCACGGGCTCTTGGTCGGCCCGTGAAGCTGCGGCTCGCAGGTGAGCGAGAGGCCGAGCTCGCAGGTGTTGGTGCGGCCGAAGAAGACGAGGCCTGCCGCCTTCAGGCGCTTCACGTGCTCGCTGTCCACGGTAGGCGGCGGCGTGTCCGCGAAGAACTTCGAGCCGCGCGTCATCTTGATGCCCGCCACCTGCGCGGTGAGGTCTTTCAGGAGAAAGGGCACGCCCGTGAAGGGGCCATCGGGCAGGCCGTCGGCGATGGCCTGGCGCCCGTAGTCGTAGAGCTTCATGGTGACGGCGTTGACGGCGGCGTTTCGCGCCTCCACCCGCTCGATGGCCGCCTCGAGGAGCTCGCCGGGCGTGACCTTGCCCTGCTTGACGAGCTCGGCGAGGCCGAGGGCGTCGTAGTGCTCGTAGTCCTTGAACGCCGCCATGCGCGGCCTACTTCCGGAAAGCGGGGGCGACCTTGGCCATGAACTCGTCGAGCGCGGGCCGCGGGTCCTTGGGCAGGAACATGGTCGGGATGAAGAGCATGCCCACGCCCGTGTCGCGAAGCCGCCCCAGCTTGTCCTGGATCTTGGCGGGGCTGCCCGCGAGGAGGATGTCGGTGGCCGAGACTTCGTCGCGGCCCATGCGCTGCATGAGGGCCTGCTTGAGCCGGTCCACCTGCGCGGAGTCCTCGGTGATGGCGGGGACCATGACGGCCGAGCGCAGGATGGTCTTGGGATCGCGGCCCACGCTCGCGCAGTGCGACTCGAGGATCTTGCCCTTGGCGGCGAGGATGTCCGGCCCGCCCCACACGTTCCAGTGATCCGCCCAGCGCGCAGCGATTTTGAGGGTGACCTTCTCGCCGCCGCCACCCACCATCAGCTCCGGCCGCGGCTTCTGCACGGGACGGGGCATGAGGGGCGCGTCGTCGAGCTGGTAGTACGTGCCCTTGAAGGTCGAGCGCTCCTGCGTCCAGAGGAGATTCAGCACCTGACACGCCTCGTCGAGACGGCGGAGGCGATCTGGCATGGTGTAGAAGGGAATGCCGTAGGCGGTGTGCTCGTTCTCCTGCCAGCCCGCGCCCACTCCACAGATGAGGCGGCCGTTCGAGATGATGTCGATGTTGGTCGCCATCTTGGCCAGCACCGCGGGATGGCGGTAGGTGTTGCCCGACACGATGGTGCCCACGCGCATCCGCTTCGTCTCCGCGGCGAGGGCGGCCAGGGCCGTCCAGCACTCCAGGGTGTCGCCCACGCGATCGGGTGTGTTGGGCATGAAGTGATCGGTGACGCAGGCGGCGTCCCAGCCGCTTTGATCGATGTGCTTCCAGAGGGTGAGCACATCGTTCCAGGTGGTGTTGCCCATGCCGGTGAAGATCGCGAATTTCATGCTGGCTCCTTCGGGAGGCGCGGCAGGTGACGGGACATCGCGCGCCGGAGGCGCGACGGTTACGGCAGCGTGTCCTGCATGATCTTGCGCGCCTGCTCCTCGCGGAACTCGTGGAGGCGCTTGCGGAGCTCGGGGCGCTGGTTGGCGAGGATGGCCACGGCGAGGAGGGCGGCGTTGGTGGCACCGGGCTTGCCGATGGCCAGCGTACCCACGGGAATGCCCCCCGGCATCTGCACGGTAGAGAGCAGCGAGTCCATGCCCTTGAGCGATGCGCTCTCCATGGGCACGCCAAGCACGGGCAGCACGGTGTGGGCGGCCACCACCCCGGCCAGATGCGCGGCCCCACCCGCGGCGGCGATGATGACCTCGACCCCGCGGCCTTCGGCCCCGCTCGCGTACTCCGTGGTGTAGGCGGGCGTGCGATGCGCGGACATCACCTTGCACTCGTGGGGCACGCCGAACTGGGTCAGCACCTCGTCGGCGTGGCGCATGGTCTCCCAGTCGGACGTGCTGCCCATGATGACGGCGACGAGCGGCGGCGCACTGAGATCAGGCATAGGGTGGCGGTCGAACGATGCCGCACGCTTCGAGGTTAGTCAAGGCCTTTCGGGGATAATAGCCGGGCATGGCCGCGCATCCCCTCGAGACGCTCGTGGTGCATCCCGGCGCGCTCGGCGACGTGCTCCAGGCCGTGCCCGCCCTGCGTGCGCTCACTGCGCTCGGTCATCGCCTCACCTTTGCGGGGCAGCCGCGCCTCGGCGAGCTGCTCGAAGGGCTGGGAGTCGTGCCCGCGTGCGTGTCCTTCGATGGCTTTGGCTTCGAGGCGCTCTTCGTGAACGGTCCGCCGCCCGCCCCTCTCCGCTCGCGGCTCAGGCGGTTTCCGCGCGCGGTCTCGTGGTTCGGATCGAAGGATGCGGGCTACTGGCGGCAGCTCGCGACGCTGATTCCCGAGAGCATCGTGGCTCCGCCCGTACCCGACGCGGGCTCGCCGTGCACGGTGTGGGAGCATCTGATCGAGACGCTCGCGCCCTGGCACGTCGCGGGCCCCGCCGACGCCGGTCCTCTCACTGCGCCCGAGAGCTGGCGCCGAGCCGCGCGCGCGGCTCTGACCGCGGCGGGAGCCGATCCCACGCGGCCCTTTCTCCTCGCTCATCCCGGGGCAGGGGCCCCCTGGAAGCAGTCGCGAGCGGTGGACTTCGCGCGCACGATGGTACGCATGGCATCCGAGGGCGATCTCGTCGTGGTCGTGCATCAGGGCCCCGCCGATCGCGCCGCCGCGGACGCGCTCGCGACTGCGCTCGACGCGCCGATGATCCGGCTGGTCCAGCCGTCGCTCCCGGAGCTGGCCGGCGCGCTGACACTCGCCGCCGCCTATCTCGGCAGCGACTCCGGCGTGAGCCATCTCGCCGCCGCCGTGGGCACGGCCAGCGTCATCCTCTACCCTCCCGAGACGCTCCGGCAGTGGGCGCCGTGGTCCCCGTCGGCGCGGGCGGTGAGCGTGGGAGCCGAAGGAGAGCCGTCATGACCGTGGACCACGAGTTCTATGCGCCCCGGTACCGTTGGTGGGGCAAGACGCCGGGCCCGCCCGAGGTGCGACGCTTCCTCGCCGGTCCGCAGCCGCGGCTCTTCGAGCTCGCGCGCGCCATCCGGATCTTCTGCGAGTTCATTCGCGGCTTCCGCGCCCTGCACTTCGTCGGCCCCTGCGTCACCGTGTTCGGCTCCGCGCGCTTCTCGGAAACGCATCGCTACTACGACCTGGCACGCCGGCTCGGCGCCTGCCTCGCTCGCGACGGCTTCACGGTGATGACGGGGGGCGGCCCCGGCATCATGGAGGCGGCCAATCGCGGGGCCAAGGAGGTGGGCGGCCGTTCCATCGCCTGCAACATCGAGCTGCCCAAGGAGCAGGCGCCCAACCCCTACCTCGACCGCTGGGTCACCTTCAAGCACTTCTTCGTGCGCAAGGTCATGCTCGTGAAGTACTCCTACGCCTTCATCGCCATGCCGGGCGGCTTCGGCACCCTCGACGAGGTGACGGAGGCGGCCACCCTCATCCAGACGGGCAAGATCGCGGGCTTCCCCTTGGTGCTGATGGGCGTGGACTTCTGGAAGCCGCTCCTCGACTTCATGCGGGACACCCTCGTCAAGGAAGGCACCATCGCGGCCACCGACATGGATCTGCTCTTCGTCACCGATTCGCCCGAGGAGGCGGCCGCCCGCGTGCGCGACATCGGCATGAAGCAGTTCGGCCTCACTTACGAGCGCCCGATCAAGCCCCGGTGGTATCTTTTCGAGTGAGGTAGAATGACCCTCCGCCGGATCCCGGCGGAAGCAGTGGGGAGGGCCGGACCATGAGAGACGCGAAGGTGAAGGACCTGCGGGCCCGCTCCGACAAGGCGTGGGCGAATCTCCGAGCGCAGCTCCACGGCATGGACCCGTATCTCGACCGGAGCGACGCGCCGGGGCAGTGGACCACGCGCGAGGTGCTCTGCCACCTCCTCTTCGAGCCGGGTTGGAAGCCGGTGCCACTCCTCAAGACGTTCGCCACCACCGATCTCCCCGTGGTGCACGTCAACCCGGGAGACGCGGAGGTGACCCCCGACCGGAAGACCATGACCCTCAAGCAGTTCACCGCCGCCCTCGAGGGCCAGCAGCGTGACGTGATGAACTACCTGGACACTCTGAACGAGGCCGAGCTCCACCGCAAGGCGCGCATCCCCCTCTTCAAGGAGATCATGGGGATCGAGGAGATCGACATCCCCACCTTCGTGGGCGCGCTGTTCGAGTACCACTGGAACGACCACGCGGGACAGATCGCCAAGATCCGGAAGTCGGTGGGCCTGCCCGAAGCGAAGTAGCTACTGCCCGCCGATGACCTCGTAGCCCTTCTCGCGCAGGCATCGGTCGACGAAGTTCTTGTAGACGGGGCTCGGTCCTGAACTCTTGACCGCTCCGTGGACGGCGCCCGACGCCCAGGATCGCGCGCCCACGCTGAGTCATGGCGACCTATCGATAGTACCAACCGTGCAGACGAGCTGGCGAGACGCCGGCCATGTAAAGAAAGCGGAGAAGCCACATGAGCGCCATGGTCCGGATGGCGCCCTCTCGCTCCCACTTGCGCGCAGAGGTCGTCACGCGCGCCCGGATGGCGGCCAGCCCTCCTCGCCGCTTGAGGCGCCGGCAGAGCTCGATGTCCTCCATGAGAGCGATGTCGGGATAGCCGCCCATCGCCTCGAAGACGCTGCGCCGGACGAAGATGGCCTGATCGCCCGTCGAGATCCCGCTCCACCGCGAGCGCAGGTTCATGAAGAAAGCGATCATGCGGAAAACGGCCCGCGGGCTGTCGAAGCTGACGTCGAAGCGCCCGCCCACCACACGCGCGTCGTCGAGCGCGGCGGCGATGGTGGGCAGCGCCCCGTCGGGCAGCCGCGTGTCGGCGTGGAGGAAGAGGAGCGTCTCGCCGCTGGCCCGCCGCGCTCCCGCGTTCATCTGGCGGGCCCGGCCCCGCGGGCCCGCCACGAGCTCCACGTCAGGAAAGCGCGCGGTCACGTCACGCGTGGCGTCTTCGCTGCCTCCGTCGGCCAGGATGACTTCCGCGTCGGAGCAGCGCTCGCGCAGGTCGGGGAGCAGGCGCTCGAGATTGCCCGCCTCGTTCAGGGTGGGCACGATGATGCTGATCAGGACGAGGCCCGCGCCGTGTCATTGAGGCTCCAGTCGTAGTCGAGATAGCTGAGCCCCGCGTCGGTGAGAAGGCGGAGGCGGTCCGCCACCTCCGGAGGCGCCTTCGCGCGGATGAAGGCGGCCACGCCGCCTCCTGCCGCGAAATCGGCGGCGAACCACCGGAAGATGGCGGACACGCGCGCCGTGCTCCCGTCGGCCCCCGGCTCGAGCCCCTTGGTCGGATTGGCGAGGAAGCGCGCGGCCTGCTCGTCGAGCTGGGCCTCGAGGCCGGCCGCGGCGTAGGGCGCGGAACGCAGATCCGGACAGGAGAGCGAGGCGCACACGATGGCGAAGTGCACGCGCGGCTCCTTGAAGGCCTTCCGGAGGATGCCGTGCTCGATCTCGTCGAGCGAGTAGGCCGCGCCGCCCACCGCGCCGATCTTCCGCTTCCAGATCGGGCGGAGCAGGCCGCCGCCGTCCCGGATGCTCGCCGTCGGATACTGGTCGAGCACGGCCTTGATGGCGAGCAGGTTATAGGCGTTGATCCAGAAGGCGAGGCGCTCGCTCTCACGGGCGAGCGCGGCGGGCTCGGCCCGGGCGAGGGCGCCGAGGGCCTCCGCATACCGCGGATCGGCCTGCACCGCTCGATAGTCCACGAGGGCGAGGCGGATGCCGCTCACCGTGCCCGGCCCCACGTGCGCCGAGAGGAGCTCCGCGTACGCATCGCCCGCGGCATGGGCGGAGACGGCAGAGGCGAAGAGCGTCGCCGCGACGATGCCCGGCTTCAGGAGATCGCCGGCGAGCCGGCTGCGGCGCCCGATCCAGCGGGGCAGGAGCGAGATGAGCACGAGCAGCACCCCGGCGACGGCGAGATAGGCGAGCGTCCGCTTGATGTGGCCCCTGCCCTCACTGATGGCGCCACCCGCGAAGGTGAAGGCGACCGTTCCGGGAATCATGCAGAGCGACGAGGTGATCGCGTAGGGCCAGAAGCCGATCCGCGTGATGCCGTACGCGTAGTTCTGCAAGTTGAAGGGAAAGATGGGGACGAGGCGCGTGAGCATGACGATGCGCCAGCCGTGCTCGGCCGCCTTCTCGTCGATCCGCGCGAGCCGCGGGCTCGCCCGCACCCACCCCTCCACGGGGCCGCGCACCGCGTAGCGGGCCACGAGGAAGGCCAGGGCCGCCCCTATGGTGGCGGCGATCCACACGTAGACGGTGCCGCGGATGGGGCCAAAGACCACCCCGCCCAGCACGGTGATGGGCAAGCCGGGCACGAAGAACACGACGGCGAGGATGTACCCACCGATGAAGACGGCGGGCGCCAGGGCGCCGTAGCCTTCGATCGCGGTCTTGAGCCGGGCGAGGTTCTCGAGCCGGATGGCCTCGCCGAGACCGAAGGCGCGTACCGCCACGATGCCGGCGGCGATCACCCCCGCGGCGATCAGGGGCCGGAGCCATCCGCGCTTCATCGCGTCCACCTGAGCCATGCGGCGAAGAGCGTCTTCACGCGCGGCGTGAGCCGCGTGCGGTTGTACGTGTCGCCAACCTGCCGGATCGCTTCGGCCTGGGTCGGATACGGATGGATCACGGCAGCGAGGCGGCCGAGGCCAACGCCCGCGGTCATGGCCAGGGTCACCTCGCCGATCATGTCGCCGGCGTGGCGGGCCACGATGGTGGCGCCCACGATGCGGTCGGAGCCGCGGCGCACGTGGATCTTGACAAACCCCTCCTCCTCGCCATCGATGACCGCGCGATCCACCTCGGCGAACGGCCGGAGATACGTATCGATGGCCACGCCGCGCTCGGCCGCCTGCCCCTCCGAGAGGCCGACGTGGGCGATCTCCGGATCCGTGTAGGTGCACCAGGGAATGGTCAGGGCGGAGAGGGTCTTCCGTCCGAGGAAGAGCGCATTCTGGATCACCGTGCGCGCGGCGAAGTCCGCGGCATGGGTGAACTTCGTGGCCAGGCACACATCCCCCGCCGCGTAGATCCTGGGATTGCTCGTGCGGAGGCGGTCGTCGACCTTCACGCCCTCGCGGCGATCGTAGGCCACGCCCACGGACTCGAGGCCGAGGTCCTCCACGTTGGGCACCCGTCCCGCCCCGACCAGGATCTCGTCCACCGTGACCGTCGTGGCGCCTCGCGGCGTCTCCGCATGGAGCACCTTCCCGTCCGCGGCGCGCTCGACGCGGGCGATCCTGGCCGCGAGGACGAGCCGGATCCCCTCGGCGAGGAAGGCGCGCTGGACGATCTCCGCCGCATCGGCGTCCTCGCGGTTCAGGATGTGGCTCCCCGTGTGGAAGACCGTCACCTCCGAGCCGAGGCGACGGAAGGCCTGGGCAAGCTCGCAGCCGATAGGGCCGCCGCCGATCACCGCGAGGCGCTGCGGCCGCTCCGTCAGCTCGAAGACGCTCTCGTTGGTGAGGAAACCCGCCTCGGCGAGACCGGGGACGGGCGGGCGCTGGGCGCGGCCTCCGGTGGCGATGACGGCGCGCTTGAAGCGGAGCGTCGTCCCGTTCACGCTCACCGCGCCCGGTCCCGTGAAGCGGCCCTCGCCCAGGAACACGTCCACCCCGAGCTCGTGGAAGCGTGCCGCGGAGTCGTGCGGGCTGATGCGCGCGCGGACGCCGCGCATGCGCGCCATCACCGCGCCGAAGTCGACCTCGGCGGGGCCGGGCACCCGGAGCCCGAGAGCCGGCGCCACGCGCAGCTCGCCCACCACGCGCGAGGAGCGGATCACGCACTTGGAGGGGACGCAGCCCACGTTGAGGCAGTCGCCCCCGAGCAGGTCGCGCTCCACGAGGGCGACGCGGGCGCCCAGGCCGGCCGCTCCCGCCGCCGTCACCAGGCCCGCGGTGCCGCCCCCGAGGACCACGAGGTTGTAGCGGGGCGCGGGCGACGGGGCAACCCAGTCCGGCGGATGGACATTGGCCACCAGCTCAAGGTTGTGCGCGTCCTTGGGCCGCACGTCCACCGTCATCAGAACTTCCCGCGCGAGCGCTCCCTCGACGGCAGGTTCTCGAGACAGGTCGTCCACCACCCCGTGCGCACGGTCTCCGAGAACTCCGGGGGCAGGCCCTCCTGATCCATCTGGCGGGCGAGCGTCTCGAAGTCGTAGTGCAGGGGCACGAACTCCACGGACACGTCGGGCGTGACGGCCAGGATGGTGTACCAGACGTTGGTGGAGCCGTCGTTCTCGGGGCGGCCGATCACCCCCACGTTGACGGCGTGCTGGCCGGTGGCGAGCGGGCGGTGCCATTTGATACCGGTGTGCGTGCAGAGGAGGACGTCGGCCGCCGCCTCCCGCAGGAAGCGCCGGAGGAGGCCGTTGGGCGTGGCGGACTCCCAGAGGAACTCGTTGATCACGCGCGGCGAGCCGTGACACATGAGCACGCGGTGCGGGCCCAGGCGGACCCGCCGACGGCCAGGCAGCGAGCCCAGCCACGCCTTGTTCTCCTGCGAGGTGCGGGCGAACGTGTACTCGTAGCTGATGCGGGCGAAGTAATTGTCACGCGGGTCGGTGTAGCCGCATCCGCAGTCCGTCTTGCCCTGGGCGAGCGACTCGTCGTAGTTGCCCTGGATGGCGAGGACGCCCCGCTCCTTGAGGAGCGGGAAGACCCGATCAGGATGTGGGCCGAAGCCGCCCATGTCGCCGAGGCAGAAGACCGCCTCCACGTCCCGCCGGCGGGCGTCCTCGAGGAGGGCGTGGAGGGCGCGGGCGTTGCTGTACACGCCCCCGAACACGGCGATGCGCCGGTACTCGGCTAGCCGTTCGAGCACGTCATCCCCGTCTGGAAGCACGTGACGCACGAGGGGTGATAGAGCGCGGCGTCCCTGAACGAGGCCTCGAGGCCGCCGTCGGAGAGCCGCGCCCCGGGCAGGCCGGCGAGGATGGGGCAGGCATAGACACCGCCGTCGGCCACCACGCGGGACTCCGCGCACTGGAGCGTCCCGCGATCGAAGCCGGCGAGATCCTCTTCGCGGAGCACGGGATCGCCCGCGCGGGCGAGGCGACCGAGGGCGAACACGGGCATGATCTTCACGCGCGGCTTCTCGATGCCCTGCGCGAGGAGGAAATCCCGGAAGCGCTCGTAGGTGCCCCGGCCATCCGCGTGCTCGGCGCGCGTGATCTCCGTTGCCGTCACGATAGGAAGGAGACCCCGGTCGTGGAGGAGGCAGATGGCCTCCACGGCCTGGGCGAAGGCATTCGCGCCACGCACCCGGTCGTTCCGCTCGGGATCGGTGTCGTCGAGGCTCACCCGAATGGAGAGCGAATACGGAGCGGAGGCGGAGAGCGTGGCGAGCTCGTCGGCCATGGCGGCGTCGATGCGGGTGCCGTTGGTCAGCACGGTGGTGGGCGCGACCTCGAGGGCGGCGGCGAGGAGGGTGAGGATGTCGCCGTGCAGGAACGGCTCGCCCCCCGTGAAGTAAATCTCCTTCACGCCCAGCTCCTCCGCCTCGCGGATGGCGGACTGCGCCACCTCCGTACGCAGGGGCCGGAGCCACGGCTCCCGCGGCCCCGAGCTGTTGATGCAATGCGTGCACTCGAGGTTGCACCACGTGCCCGTGATCTGGATCCAGAGCGTGGAGAAGCGCAGGAAGGGCGCGACGGGGGCGGCCCCCGTGCCGGGCGCCATGAGCAGGGGCAGGTTCATGCCGGCTCGATCACGTGAAGATGCTTTCAGGGATGAAGGCCGACACGATCCAGTTCGGCGCGTCCACGATCTCGCTGATCTTGAGATCCGCGGCCACGCTGCAGATGATGTAGGCCTCCTCGCGCGAGAATCCGCGCTCGCGCACGAGGTGGTCGATCATGTGGAGCACGGCCCGCTGAGCGGAGGCGAAGAGATCGGGCCCGTGCGCGGTCGTCGCGTACCACGGCCCGGTGTTGGTGCCCACGGCGAGCCGGCGCGTGGTGCGGAGCTGCGGCTCTTCGAGGCGGCGCCCGCGCAGGAGGCCGAAGCGTAGCGTCACCTGGGCGCGCATCTCCACCGCGGTGACGCACACCTCGCCGTCGCCCTGCGCCCCATGCCCGTCGCCCACGCTGAAGAGCGCCCCCGGCATCCACACGGGCAGGAACAGGGTGGAGTCGCGCGTGAGCTGCTTGATGTCCATGTTGCCGCCGTTCTTCCGCGGGGGCATGGTGCTGTGCGCTCCCGGCTCATCGAGCGCGGTGCCCATCACCCCGGGAAACGCCTCGATGGGCACGGCCACCCGGCGGTCCATACGCGCATGCGCCCCGTCCGAGAGATCCCAGATCTGGAGGAACGGCTTGGAGAACTCGGATTCGGGCAGGAGGCCGCGGCCAGGGCGGATGGCCGTCCAGCCGAAATCCGCGGCGGGCTTGATGTCGAGCACCTCGACGGCCAGCGCGTCCCCCGGCTCCGCGCCCTTCACGAGCACCGGCCCTGTCAGGGGATGGCCGCGGAAGGGGCCGCGATTGAGGACGTCGGCATGGCTGGACGCACGCGAGTAGAAGCCGTCGGCGGCGTCACGGGTCTGGAACACCACGGTGTCACCCGGCTCGAGCTCGAGGCGCGGGGCGATGCTGTTGTCCCACGCGTAATGCACCTGGCTGGCGTCGAGCTCGTGCATACTGGCTCCCGATGGCATGGGTCTGCTACCTCCTCGAATGCGCGGACGGCTCGCTCTACGCCGGGATCTCCAACGACCTGCCGCGCCGCCTCGGTCAGCACGCCCGCGGGGTTGCGTCGAAGTATACACGGGCGCGGCTCCCCGTCAGGCTCCGGTGGAGCGAGCGCCAGCGTGACCGGTCGGCCGCGCTGCGACGCGAGGCCGAGATCAAGGGGCTCCGCCGCTCGGAAAAGCTCGCCCTGCGCCGTCGCGCGAGCACGCGATTGACCGCTCGAAGAGCGTTGGTGTAGACTCCCGCGCATGGCGAAGAAGAAAGCAACGGCGAAGCGCTCCGTGAAGAAGCCGACAGCGAAGAAGGCGACAGCGAAGAAGGCCTCGGCCCGCAAGCCGGCGGCCAAGGTCGAGGCTCGGAAGGTCAAGGCCTACACGCCGAAGCCCGTCGAGGGCATCGGCTGGGCGCCCTTCCGCTACACCCTCCCGCTCGTCTAACTCTCTCTCGGCCTCTCGCTCCCGCACGTGAGGGTGCTGGTATGCTTGCGGCGATGCTTGCGCGAGCGCGGCACCTGACGACGGTGGTCTGTCTCCTCTCGTTGGCCGGGGGCTGCTCCGCGCTGGAGCGAGCGCGCGGCAACTGGTCGGAGCTCTCTCGCGAGCCGTCGCATCAGGCCCCCGATCCCTCGACCACGCCTGAGGCCGTGGTGCAAGTCTACGCGGCGCGCACGGTGGGCTGGCGCGGGCTCCTCGCCGTCCACACCTGGATCAGCCTCAAGCAGAGCGGCGCTCCCTCGTACACGCGCTACGAGGTGATCGGCTGGGGGGTGGATCGCGGCGCGCAGGCGATCCGGGTCAACCGCACCGGCCCCGACAACTACTGGTTCGGCTACCGACCCGAGCTCCTCGTGGACCTGCGGGGCGCGGAGGTGGACGCGATCATCGAGAAGATCCAGGCCGCCGTCGCCGTCTATCCCTATCGCGACTCGTATCGCACGTGGCCGGGGCCGAACAGCAACACCTTCACCGCCTTCGTAGGGCGCGAGGTGCCGGAGGTGCGGCTCAAGCTGCCCAACACCGCCATCGGCAAGGACTTTATCGTGGGCGGCGCGCCCTTGGCCAAGGCGCCGAGCGGCACGGGATTGCAGCTCTCCGTGCTGGGTCTGGTCGGGCTGATGGGCGCCTGGGAGGAAGGCGTGGAAGTCAATGTGCTCGGCCTCGCCTTCGGCCTCGACGTGAAGCGACCCGCGCTGAAGCTCCCCGCCCTCGGGCGGCTAGGAATGCCCTAGACCGAACTATTCACGAACACGCGGAGCGCGAGGCGGGTCGGGGCCCGTCGTCAGGGGCGGGGGAGCGCTAAAGCTGCGTCACCCAATCGCCTGAATCGCCGCCCTCCGGGCGGCGCACAGGCTTCGGGGGTCCCACTCCGCCGGAGCGCTCCCCCGCCCCCGCCGCCACCCGCCCCGATCGCACGTGCGGCCCTCGTGAGTAATCCAGGCTAGACCTCGCTCGTTTGACGGTCGCGGCTCAGCCGAACACGACCGCGCGGACTGGGGCTAGGCCCTTGGCGACGGACTCCCAGCGCCGGCCGGCGTCGGCCGAGTGGAACACGCAGCCGTCCTCCGTGCCGATGGCGACGATGGTCCCGTGAGCGGCCACGCAGCCGGTGTCGACGTTGTCGGAAAACCACTCCGGCAGCCCGGCCGCGCAGCGCTCCCACTCGCTCCGGTCCTCGAGCGTGCGGCGGTAGAGGGCTGCGCGCCGGCCGTGATGGCCGGCGGATGCGCTCAGGATGACCGTGTCGCCGGCCAGGGCCACGGCGCGGCAGTAGTGCGCGTGGAGGCCGTCATTCTCCCACGTCCACGTGTCGCCACCGTCGCGGCTGACGCCGAACCCATCGTAGGCGGCCACGAGCACGAGACCGGGGTGACTGGCCGGGGCATGCACCTGATGGACGTCGTGCTCGATGTCCAGGAGCGGCCGCCAGCTCGCGCCGCCGTCCTGAGACCGGAGCACGCCGCCGACGTGGACGTTGACGTATACCGTGCCATCGCGCGCGGCGCTGATCGATCGGACATCGGCCGGCGCACCCCAGGGCGTGTGCCAGGCACTGCGGCCTTCCGCCTCGTCGAAGGATGTGATCGGTGTCAGCCGGTCGTCCTCCAGGCGCAGCAAATGGGCGCGCGCGGTCCCGACGAGCAAGCCCCCCGGCGTCGCAGCCAGGCTCGTGGCCTTTCGCCGGCCGGCGGACGCGACGGAGGACCAGCTGCCGTTCGCACACCGCCACAGCTCCCTGCCGTCAAGGACGGCCCACGGGCCTCCGCCGCCCGGTTCGAGTGCGACGATCTCGCGGCCCGCCAGGTCGTCGATATGGCCGGCCTCGCGGGCGCCCGCGCCGCTGTCGATGTCGAACACGTGCAGCCCGTCATCCGTCGCCACGAGGATCGTTCGCTCGCCCTGGATCTCCATGGTAGCCTCCCTCATCGCCAGCATACCGCCCGTGTCGCCACGACGCGAGCGCGGGTCGGTCTGCCGCGGCCCGGCGTACGGCGGGTCCGAGACGGGGAAGACCCCGTGAGCCCGAACATGTCGCGTGAAGGAGGATGCGTGATGGAAGTGGTGTCGGTTCCCCGTCACCGGGGCGAGTTTTTCCGGGTGCTCCAGGAAACGGAGCGCAGCCAGACCGCCGTCATGACGATCGCGCCGGGGGCCGACGCGGGCCCTGAGGAGGAGCACGCGGGCGACCAGATTCTCTATGTACTCGAGGGCGAGGCTCGTGTGCGGATCGGCGATCGTGAGCACGAAGCGTCGCCCGGGACCCTGGTCACGATCCCCGCCCGCACCCGGCACCACGTGCGGAGCACCGGGGCGCAGCCGCTCTTCTTCCTCACCGTCTACGCGCCGCCCGCGTACTGAGCGCGCGCGGTCGCCCTCGAGGGCGCCGCATGCCAGACGGCATCGCGGCGTAGCGCTCGAGTCGGCGGAACCAGACCAGCTTGTCCCGGAAGCCTGGGTACGCGGCGTTGAGCCCGCTGGGATTCGGGACGACGAAGACGCGAGCGGCGCCGATGCGCTCGGGCTTCGGGCCGGGGCCGCCGCGCGCCCGCGCCCCGAAGAAGGCGCGATACACGGTGACGCCGACGAAGGCGACGACGCGCGGCTTAATCCGCGAGATCTGCCGCGCGAGCGCGACCCGGCCGGTTGCGTACTCCGCCGGCGTGAGCTCGGAGGCCGCGCGCGTAGCCCGAGGGACGATATTGGTCAGGGCGAGCCGCCACGCGGGAACCCGGACATCGTCTTCGTACGTGCACGCCTCAGGCACGAGTTTGGCGGCGTGCAACAGCCGCCAGAAGGGATTGCCGGGTCCCGCGAAGTGATGGCCCACCTGCGCCGAGCGGAGCGACGGGTTGATGCCTACGAAGAGGATGCGCGGGCGCGGGCACAGCCGGGCGGCCAGGCGACGCATGCGAGATGGGGGGAGGAGCGATATCCCTCGGTCGCGCGCCTCAGGCGGGACGGCGGGAGAAGAAGTTCACCCCGGTGGTGGTCATGACCACCTCACCGCGCTGGTTCCGCATCTCCATGAGCGAGCGAATGATGCCGCGATCGGGCTTGCTCCGCGACGGCGTCGCCTCCAGGATGGTCAGGCGCGCGGTGAGGGTGTCACCGGGGCGGACGGGCGTCATCCAGCGCAGCTCGTCGATGCCAGGCGAGCCCATGCTCGCGCTGTCCTTCAGGAAGCCGTCGTAAAAGAGGCGCATGAGGGTGCTGCCCGTGTGCCAGCCGCTCGCAATGAGCCCGCCCCAGATGCTGGCCGCGGCGGCCTTCTCGTCGGTATGGAAGGGTTGCGGGTCGAACTCGCGCGCGAAGCTCAGCATGCGCTCCTTGTCCATGGTATGGGAGCCCAGCTCCACCATCTCGCCCGCCTTCATGTCGTCCCAGTAGCGCACGAGCCGTCCCCTCCTGTGAGCGCGAGGGCCATCGGGGCCGCCGGCCTCCGTATCTTACACGTGCCCGGAGGACCCGCTGATAGAATGCGCCCCAGGACACGGCATCCCGCTTCGCCCGCGCGCGGGCCGGAGCGACACAAGGAGAGACGTGATGAGCACGGCGCTCGGCCGGAACTGGTGGATCGTCGCCGCACGTGGCGTCCTCGCCGTCGTCTTCGGCCTCTATGCCCTCTTCACCCCCGGCCTCGCCCTGGCCAGCCTCATCTTCGTCTTCGGCCTCATGGTGCTGGTGGCGGGAATCCTCACCATCGTGGCCGCGGTGCGGCGGCGCGCGGAGGACAGGCCCTTCGCCCCCCTCATCCTGGAGGGTCTCATCTGCGTCGCCTTCGGCCTGCTCGCCCTCTTCAAGCCGGAGGCCACTGCGCTGGCCTGGCTCTACGTGGTGAGCGGCTTCGCGGTGGTGAGCGGCATCCTGCACATCGCGGCAGGCGTGTCGATGCGCAAGGAGATGCCGAGGGAGTGGACCTTGGTCCTGAACGGCGTGCTCACCACCATCTTCGGAGTGCTGATGATCCTGCTGCCGTGGGTGGGACTACTCTCGCTCGTCTGGCTGGTCGGCGCCTACTCGCTCTTCTTCGGCGTGCTCCTGATCGCGCTCGCCTTCCGGCTACGCACGCACCAGGTGCGTCTGGGCTCCCGCCGAGCTAGTTGATCCGCTTCTCTCGCCCCTTCCATTCCCGGTCGCGCAGCACGAACTTCTGAATCTTTCCCGTCGAGGTCTTGGGCAGGTCGCCGAACTCCACGGCGGCCGGCGCCTTGAAGCTCGCGATGTGCTGCTTGCAGAAGGCGATGATCTCCGGCTCCGTGGCCTGCTGCCCCGGCTTGAGGGTGACGAAGGCCTTGGGCCGCTCCCCCCACTTCTCGTCGGGAATGGCCACCACCGCGCACTCCATGACGGCGGGGTGACGCGCCACGCACTGCTCCACCTCGATGGTGGAAATGTTCTCGCCGCCGGAGATGATGATGTCCTTCTTCCGGTCGCGCAGCTCGATGTAGCCGTCGGGATGCCAGACCCCGATGTCGCCGGAGTGGAACCAGCCGCCGCGGAAGGCCTCTGCCGTCGCCTCCGGCTGGTCGAAGTAGCCCTTGGCGCAGTTGTTGCCGACCATGACCACCTCGCCCAGCGTCTCCCCGTCGCGTGGGACGTCGTTCATCTCGGGATCGACCACGCGCACGAGGTCGAAGAGCGCGTAGCCCTGTCCCTGGCGGGCGGCCAGGCGCGCCTGCTCCTCGGTGGGGAGGCGGTCCCACTCCGTGTGCCACGCGCAGACGGTGTGGGGGCCGTACGTCTCCGTCAGACCGTACACGTGCACGGGACGGAAGTTGAGCTCCTTGAGCTTACCGAGGAGCGTGGGGGAGGGCGGCGCCCCCGCCACCGTCACGGTGATCTGGTGCGGGAGGCGGTGCGCCCTGGGATCGTTCACCACACCGATCTGCACGGTGGGCGCGCCGCAGTAGTGCGTGATGCCTTCGGCCTCGAAGAGATCCCAGATGCGTCCCGGCTCCACCCGGCGCAGGCAGACGTGCGTGCCCGCCACCGCCGTCACCGCCCAGGTGAAGCACCAGCCGTTGCAGTGGAACATGGGCAGCGTCCAGAGATACTTCGTGTCGAAGCTCATGCCCGTCTCGACCACCTCGCCCATGGCGTTGACCCAGGTGCCGCGGTGCGAGTACATGACGCCCTTGGGCCGTCCCGTGGTCCCCGAGGTGTAGTTGATGGCGATGGTCTCTTCCTCGTCCTCCAGGACGGATGGCACGGCGGCGGGGCTGCCCGTGGCGAGGAAATCCTCGTAGGGATCCCCGGGGGCGCCCGTGTCGTCCACCCGCACCACCCTGATGCCCGTGAGGTCGATGGGCTTCACCACCGGCTCGAACTCGTGGTCCACGAAGAGGAAGGTCGAGCCCGAGTGCTTGAGGATGTAGCCGATCTCGTCCGAGGAGAGACGAATGTTCACGGCGACGAGGATGCCCCCCGCGAGGGGCACCCCGTAGTGCGCCTCCAGCATGGCGGGGGTGTTGGGGCAGATGAAGGCGACGCGGTCGTGCTTCTTGAGCCCGGCCTCCCGCAGGGCGGAGGCGAGGCGGTTCACGCGCTCCTCGAGCTGCCGGTAGCTGTCGCGGCGGCTGCCGTGGATGACCGCGGTCTTGTCGGGGAAGACGTAGGCGTTGCGCTGGAGAAAGCTGACGGGCGACAGCTCCGTCCGGTACACGTGGTGACGCATCATGGCCGAAACCTCCAGTGATGTGGCGGCCGTGCGGCCGCGGGACGTCGGTGCAGCGCGCTCTAGCCTAAGCGAAAGGCGCGGATTGTCAACCGAGCCGCCGTGGCCTCCGGCTTGCGCGGGCGGGGCCTCGTGGGGCAAGATTGGCGGGCCGAGGCAGGCGCCTCGCCAATCCAGGAGGAGACCCGAATGCAAGTCGGCATGGCCGCCGTCTTCCAGAACCCGGGCCGGGCCCGGCGCGACTTCGACGTCTACCGGGACGATCTCCGCCTCGCCGACCTCGTGGAGCCGCTCGGCTTCGACTCCATCTGGAGCGTGGAGCACCACTTCACGGACTACACCATGTGCCCCGACGTGCTGCAGTTCCTCACCTACATGGCGGGGCGGACCACGCGGGTCACCCTCGGCTCCATGGTGGTGGTGCTGCCCTGGCACGACCCCATGCGCGTGGCCGAGGAAGTGTCCATGCTCGACAACATCTCGGGCGGCCGCTTCATCCTGGGCCTCGGCCGCGGCGCGGCCAAGGTGGAGTTCGAAGGCTTCCGGGTGGCCATGGGCGAGAGCCGCGAGCGCTTCGTGGAGTCCGCGCGCATGATCCTCGAAGGCCTTGAGAGGGGCTACTGCGAGTTCGACGGCCAGTTCGTGAGCCAACCCCGGGCGGACATCCGGCCCGCGCCCTTCAAGAGCTTCCGCGGACGCACCTACGCGGCCGCCGTCTCGCCCGAGTCCATGAAGATCATGGCCGAGCTCGGGGTGGGCATCCTGATCATCCCGCAGAAGCCGTGGCCGGAGGTGGCCAAGGAGCTGACGGAGTACCACGCGCTGTACCGCCAGATCAACGGCGCGGAGCCCCTCCCGCCCATCTCCGCGGGCTGGACCTTCTGCGATCCTGATCCCGATCGAGCGCGCGAGCAGGCGCACCGGTGGATCGGCGGCTACTTCCGGAGCGTGCTCGACCACTATCGCTTCGGCGACGATCACATGAAGACCACGAAGGGCTACGAGTACTACGCCAAGATGACGGACAAGATCCACACCTACGGCGACGAGAAGGTCATCGACTTCTTCGTGGACCTCCAGGTGTGGGGCACGCCCGAGCAGTGCTACGAGAAGATCCTCGACGTGCGCCGCCGCGTGGGCAACGACCACTTCGTGGGCGTCTTCTCCTACGCGGGCATGCCCGCCGCCGAGGCCGAGCGGGGCATGCGCCTCTTCGCCGCCGAGGTGATGCCGGCGCTCCAGAAGCTCGAGCGCGAGCCCGCCTCCGCGTGACCACGCCGCTCTCCGTCCACCTTCCCTTCAACCGGGAAGTGCTCGGCGCCGACTTCCAGACCGCCAAGCAAGGCGGGCCGCCCCCGGAGCCGCGCGGGCTCTGGCTGCTCGTCCAGGATCAGGATCTCCTCGTGGCTCCCGAAGGCGACGGCTTCCGACTCCCCTCGGGCTCCGTGCCCGCGGGACTGGAGCACGTCGTGAAGGAGCCGTTCTGGCTCGGCACCCTGCGCGGGGAGCCGTGCTGGACGGCACCCTTGCCCAAGGATGTGACGCTGCCGCCGGGACTCGAGCGCCAGACCCTCGTTCCCATGCGCGGCACCAAGCTGCCCGACGACTTCCTCTCCCTGGGCGGCATGGCCATGCAGGCCTTGTGGTGGCAGAGCACGAGCGGCTTCTGCCCGCGCTGCGGGGAGGCGACCACGCGTATCGAGGGCGAGTGGGGCAAGCGCTGCGTACGCTGCAAGTACGAGCACTATCCGCATCTCCACCCCGCCGTGATCATCATGGTGCGCGACGCCGGCCGCGTCCTTCTCGCCCGCAAGGCGGAGTGGGCGCCCGGCCGCTACGCGCTGGTGGCGGGCTTCGTCGACAACGGCGAGTCACTCGAGGGCTGCGTGGCCCGCGAGGTCAAGGAAGAGGTCGGCGTCGACGTCAAGGACATTCAGTACGTGGGCAGCCAGAACTGGCCCTTTCCCAGCCAGATCATGCTGGGCTTCGTGGCCAACTACGCGGGGGGCGAGCTGCGCGTGGACACGTCCGAGCTGGAGGATGCGCGCTGGTTCCCCGGCGACAATCTCCCGAATCGCCCCTCACGTCACAGCATCGCGGGCTACATCATGCAGAACTACGCCAGTCCAAGGAGGGATTGATGGCCATCCAGCGGATCCAGCCCGGCAAGCGTCTGAGCGCAGCCGTCGTCAGCGGCGACACCATCTACATCGCGGGCCAGGTCGCCGGCGATCCCAACACGGACGTGAAGGGCCAGACCCAGCAGATCCTCAAGAAGTTCGACGAGCTCCTCGCCGCCGCGGGGAGCAGCAAGTCCAAGCTCCTCTCCGCCACCATCTGGCTCGCCGACATGCGCTACTACGACGACATGAACAGCGTGTGGGACGGCTGGATGGATCCCGCCAATCCACCCGCCCGCGCCACCGTGGAGGCGCGGCTGGCCGCCCCCCGCTACTTCGTGGAGATTGCGGGCATCGCCGCCAAGTAGCGCGTCGGGCGTCGGCGACCTCCGTCATTCGATCACCTGGTCGGCGATCCATCCCCGATCTCGCAGTCCTTGCCGGAATCCCTCCAGGTACGGATAGGGGGCAAAGGCCTGTGGCTCCGGGCTCACGGAGAGAAAGCCGATCTTGCGGACAGCTCCCGGCTGCTGCGCCTGCGCCGCGGGCATCGTCGCGAGCAAGCCAAGGCGCACGGCAATCGTCCCTGCGACACGAAGTGCGATCATGCAATCTCCCCGCGATTTGTCAGGTCTCGCCAGATCATAGGCTCCTCCCCCGATCCTTGAAGTAGCGCGCGGCGCCCTCGTGGAGTGGTCCGCCCGGATCCAGATGCGCGCGCGCCGGATCGAAGGCCACCGCCGCGGGATGAATCGGCCGCACGCGGTCGGGATGATCGCAGATGGCTTCGGTGATGGCGAAGGCGACCTCGGCGGGCACGGAGGCGTGGAAGCCGATCGAGGTGCCCATGGACACCGTGGGCACGGGCGCGGTGACCATGCCGTAGGCGCCGGTGGGCAGCTCCGCCCGCGACCAGCCGAGCGCGGCGAGGCGCGCCACGAAGTCGTCGGGAAGCGGCAGCGCCTTCACGGGCCGCGCGGCGTGCGCCTCCTGGATCGACGGCGAGGGGATACCCATGAACTGCCAGAGCGCGTCGACCTTGCCGTCGCGATAGAGGGCGAGCTGCTGGTGGTAGTTGTCCGCGGGCACGAGGGCTCCGCCCCAGCTCCCGAGGGAAGCGGCGGTGATCCCGATCGCCTCGAGGGCCATCTCGAACACCAGCCGGTCCACCGTGCCCACGCGATCCACGGGCACCCGGAGGGGCCAGCGCTGGGCCGGCCAGTCGCGCAGCGCCTGGATCGGCACCTCGCGACTCACCATGAACTGCAGATGATTCACGGTGAGAGTCACGATTCCCACGCGGAGATCGGGCAGCGCCCGCTCGAAGGGCGATCGCCCGGCGAGAGCCGCCGCAGTCATGGGCGGATTCAGGATGGCCACGGGCAGCCGGCCCATACCCACGTCGACGTGGTTCATCACGCCTCCGCCCTCCACCACGTGCAGCTCGATCCACGGATGGATCT
>JBKOVG010000444.1:0-6990 GCA_046723845.1 Candidatus Methylomirabilota bacterium
GCTTCGGCCTTCAATGGATACGCTGGCCCAGTGCTCGGTTCACAGTCCGGCTAGCCGGACGCCGGCCCGCGCCAGGCGATCGCTCACGATCGGCGCATTGGCTTCGATATACGCATAGGCGAGCAGCACCGCCTTCCCAGCCTGACTGGGCTCGAGTCGCTCATGGTCGGGATCGTACTAACAGCCCCCGTCGGTCCGGACGCAGTAGCCGACCCGGGGCTGGAGGCGCACGATCGCGCTCCGGCCCCTGCCTAAATAACTGGGCGCTATTCGAGGAAGTCGCCCAGTATGTCCCCATGACGGCTGCGCTCGCGGCGCGGATGTCGGTCGAGAGTGACCACCTTGTTCGCCCGACGGCGCGAGTGTAGCTCCTCTGCAATATCCGCCAGCTCCTGACTGGCGTTGCTGAGGGTGACCACGAGGCCGGCAAGTTCCCGTCGCAGCGCTTCGATGCGCTCCTCGAGGTCACAGTTAGCGGCGTCGCCGTGGAAGCGAGGCAATGCAGTCTTCACGCGTTGGCCGGCATTCTGTCGGCGCACGCTCGCGTGCCTCGGACCAATCGCTGAGCAAAGCTGGAGAGCAAGCGCTCCTTACAGACGGCGCACACGGCACCAGCCTGAATCGCCTGTTTTCGCGTCTCGCTCTCGGCTTCGGTGACCAGGGCCACAACGGGGCGGGGTCTGGCCGTTCGGACCAGCGCTCGGAGGACCTCGAGCTTCTGCGGGGCAACCGAGCAGAAAATCGTATCAATGGCCTCGCGCGCGAGGACCTCCACGGCAGCGGCGAAGCTTGCGGCTGTGGCGACATTTGGTGTGCCTCGACTTGCCCTCATGACCTGAACCAGCACCGCGGCATCAATCGGGTCACGCTCAACGAGCAAGATCCGAAGCGCCGGCTCGGGATCAGCTCGGACGCCGTCCATGGTCCGCCTCGCTGCGATTTCCGGCGACCGATCGGTCGGGTGTCATGGAAACCGTCGCCCGCTCACGCCTGGGGCGCCGCGGTCGCGTACCGTCCCGGCTTTTGGCGCTGTCATCTGCTGAGCTATTCTGCCAGAAGCCCACCGAAGGGCCTCTGCAAGACGCCACCCGAACAGGGCACCGACGATTCCCACAGTTGCGGTGAGGCCGAGCGCCAGCGGGAGCTGCAGGCTAGCATTCTGGTAGACGTAAGCGCCGGCGAGCGACACCATAGTGATTATCGAGCAGAGCGCGGCAGCACGGAGCCTGCTTTCCACTGAGGTTCTCTCGCATCTAGCGTATTCTGTGAAGATGGAAACTACTGTTGATCGAGTTCGTCGTCAAGGGTGGCTGCTCTGCCCGCAGGGACGGAACGGACATAAGAAAGTACCGGCCCCAGAGCGCCGAGCGGCGCCAGGACGATCGCGACGGTGAGGGCGACGGCTCGAGCGCGCATGGTGGCGTCTCCGCCCTTGGCATCACGGCAAGCGTGGCAGCTCTTCCGGGCGGCGGCAACAGCGACCTACGGAGCCGCGCGGCGACTCGGCTACTGGTTCAGCGTGGGCGCGCCGCCAGGCGGGCCCACCGCTGTTCAGTTGTGTACCGTGCTTCCAGAGCTACTGGGTCCTGTGCGCGCCTAGCGCCTGGTTCAGAAGCCCGGCCAACCGAACCCCCGCCCGCGCCAATCGGTCGCTCACGATCGGCGTGTTGGCCCCGATATAGGAGGCATCGACCAGCACCGTCTTCTCCGGGTGGCCGGGCTCCAGCCGCTCGCGATCACGGTCGTACCAGCATCCCGTGTCGGTCCGGACGCAGTAGCCGACCCCCGGGCTGGTCGCGATCGCGAACGACTCGTTGGCCCAATCGGTCGAGCTCGACGCCAGCCAGTCCGACCGCTGCTGGTCCGTGATCCTGGCCCGCAGCTGGTTCGCGACCACGGTGGCGTCGGTGCCGAGCCCCCGCTCGATGATGCAGTTATCCCAGACGCTGTGCAGATTGCCACCGCAGACGCCGCCGGTCACCTTGACGCCGTTGCCGCCGCGGTCGTCCTCGAACGACACGTGGAGGGGCTGGTGAACGTCCCCGACCCAGTGCCCGAGGAACTTTAGTGCGTCGAGCTGGCCCCGGTCACTGGCGGTTGCTGACGATAGCACCGCAAGGTCCAGGTCGATCGCTGTGAGGACACAGCTATCGGCCAGGGGGCACTCGTTGAAGCCGATCCCACCGGCGTCACGGGACAGGTTTACGTAGTGCTCGTCGGCGTGTTTCCGCGGGTGGTCCGGCCAGGTGCACGCGTCTGAGAATCGGCTGAAGTCGTGATCCAGCCGGATGAGCTCCTTGACCCGCTGGCGCGCGGTGTCGCCCAGCTCTTGGAATGCGATCTCGCAAACGACCCGGTGGCCGGTGTCGCCCCAGGCGAGGGCGGCTCGGATCGGGCACAGGGTCACCGCCAATATGAGGATCATAATGCGCATTGTTCGCTCCAACCATAGATCGACTCACCAGGCCAACACAGACTATCTCTTTGTCATTTCCTGATTTGTGAGGCACTTCACAGCAGCACACTTCAGTTTCGCCGTCCGCGGGGCGATCAAGCAGCCGCCCTGGCTCGTCGTGCTCGGGCGCGGCCAAGCCGTTGGGCCGGGGCGATGGCCGGGCAGTTTCGGTCAGCTCCTGGAGGAGATCTTGCAGACCAACTCTGGGCCAGTGTCCCCGAGGCGAGGACGAACCGGATGGGGCACAAGGTCACGCCATGGTTGCCCCTAGGCGACGCGCTTGAACTGCTCGAATCTAGCGGCGAGCCGATCCCGGTCCGGATGAAATTGCTTACCCCGAGGCAACCGGATCAGCGCTCCTGCGGCTGCCTTCAGGCTCTGCTCGAGCAGCGGCCCGTCGCGGAGCCTTAGCAGCCGCTCCGAGACATGGACGTGGCCGTCGGGATCGATGCCGATCAGATGGTTGTCGAACGCGGCGTGGTGGATCTTCGAGAGCGCGATGCCGTTGGCTACGATCGGCTGGCCGAGCAGCTCGTGGGCGTCTGCCATGATGTGGGCGGCGTCGAGGAGGTGATCGTCCGTCAGGTTGCTGATCGCGCACCGGTGGTCGTAGGCGGCCAGCACGAGATCGCGGAATGCGGCCTGATGTAGCGATGTAGCCGCTGCTTGACCAGGCGAAGGGCATAGCGGCGCTCGATCGGGTCGGGTACCGTCGCTCTGGCGGTCGCTCCTGCGACCTGGTCGCCATCGAGGTGATCGTATAGGCCAGCACCGCGGGGCTCGCCGCCATCAGCTGGTGGTGTCGGTCAACCAGCCAAGCGCCTGTTGCCAGAGGCGGGCATAGCCCGGCCATTCGGCAAAGCGCTGCGGCAGCCAGTGGGGGCCAATGTCCGATGTCCAGGCGACCGTCCGGCCGTTGGCGTAGGTACCGGTGACGAGCAGCGGATGCCCGCCCTGCTCCTCGGGCAACTTGGCAAGCAGCTCGACATCGGGACGGCTCTTCAGCCTGACCTCGTTGCAGCCCAGAAGGAGCGGCCACTCGCCATCCAGGCCCCGCAGGATCGGATGGTCCGGCATCACGAGGTCGGCCCGGTAGCCCTCGGGCACCTCGACCCGGTCGTCGTAAGGTAGGCAATCGACCGGCAGCACCTCCTCGACCGGCGTCTTGTGGTAACGGGCGCCCGCGTTGATGCCCTGAAAGCTGTAGTAACCGCCGATCATCATCAGGCCGCCGCCGCCCGTGACCCACTCGCGGAGCAGGCGCAGACGGTTCGGCACTGGCTGGCCCTTAGACCAGACATCCGGGTGGAGCAGAAGGGTGTTGGCACCGAGATCGGAGAGAATCACCGCATCGAACGCCGCCAGGCCATCTAGCGACAGCGGAAACTCGGCCGCCGCTTCGTGCGCCTTCATGTAGACGAGCTCGAAAGGCGAGCCGGCGAGCGCCGCGACCAGAGGTTCGGCGCCGAGGTGGAAGCTCACGGTCGGAAACTGGTCAAAGCCCTTGATGTGGGTCGAGGTGCTCGTCCACGACTCGCCAGCCAGGAGAACCCTCTTCTTCGCTCCATCGGGCATTGCCTTCCTCCCTCGGTTCAGGCGTCGCGCCAGCGGCTCGAAAACACGCGGCGCGGATTGGTGACGAGCATGGCTGCGATCGCCGCCTCGCTCACTCCCGCCCGCTCGAGGCGCGGCAGGAAATGGTGCAGCAGGTATGCGTAGCCGAAGCCGCCATGACGGGTGAGCATCATCTTGAGAAACACGTCCTGGGAGAGCAGAACGCGATCACCGTAGCCCCAGTCGATCAGCCGCTTGATCGCGGCGGCGGTCTGCCAATCGGCCGGACACTGCACCCCTTGATCGGCATAGAAATAGTCCATGCCGATCATGTCGTACTCGATGAAAGCGGCGCGCCGGGCGAGGCTGGTCTGATAGTCGACGTCGTCGAGGCTCGGGTTCATGTGGCAGAGCACGGTGTGGCGGACGTCGCCGCCTTCCGCCTCGACGAGATCGAGAACCCGATGCCCGTGGCGGAACCAGCCCGGCAGGTGAATCATCACGGGCAGGCCGGTGCGCCGTTGCGCGCGCGCCGCGCCGCGCAGCGACTTCTCCTCCTCGGCGGTGAAATCGGCGCTCACCCCGATCTCGCCGATCAGGCCGATCCTTATACCAGTGCCGTCCGCGCCAAGGGTCGCATCGCGGACGATCTCGTCGGCGATGGCGTCGGCGCTCATGTCCCTGACCGCCGCCGGGTGTGAGGACTCGAGGTAGTAGCCGGCGCCCGTGATAATGTTCAGACCGGTCGCCCGGCTGATGCGGGCGAGAGCTTCCGGGTTGCGGCCGATGCCGCGACAGGTCGGGTCGACCACCGTACGACCTCCCGACGCTTGAAAGGGAATCAGCTCCTCGATCGCCCCTTGCTCGTCGTCGAGCGCGCAGTTGTCCAGGTTCACGAAGGGGTCCATGCGCAGCTCGCCCAGGATCTCGATGCGCACGGGCCCCTCAGCGAGATGCTGGCGCTCCGCCGTCGTGGGCCGGTTCCACCAGCAGCGGCAGTCGTTCAGAAGGTGCTCGTGCATCAGCGTCAGGCCGAGCTCCTCGACCGGAACGGGCCCCTGCACGGTCATCACCTTGCCGGAGTCGACGTGCGCCTCGCTGCCCTCGTTCATGTCGCCTCCCTTCGGACCAGCTAACGCCGGCGCATGATCCCGGCGCGCGCAAACAGTCGCGTATTCAGCCAGATCGCGACCAGGATGATCAGCCCCGTGACAATCTGGGTAAAGAAGGGCGAGATGTGCGCGAGGATGAGCCCGTTGCCGATCACCGCGATGGTCAGCGCGCCCAACACTGTGCCTGTGATCGTGCCGCGGCCGCCCATCAGGCTCGTGCCGCCGAGCACGACGGCCGCAATGACCTCGAGCTCGAAGCCGACGCCGGCATTGGACGAGCCGCTGCCGAGTCGCGCCGCAATGATGATCCCGGCGAGCGCCGCCGCGAGCCCGGAGAGCACGTAGGTGGCCGCGGTGATCCGGCGCACATCGACGCCCGCCCGACGCACCGCCTCGGCGTTGGCGCCGATTCCCGTCACGTACCGGCCGAAGCGGGTCTCAGAGAGTGCTACGAAACCCGCCACGGCGATCGCGACCGCGATTACAGCCGGAAGCGGGACGCCGAAGAACCAGCCGCGGCCGATCTCGACGAACGGGTTGTCCATGGCGATCGGAACGGAATAGCCCTTGGTGATCAACAGGGCCGTACCGCGGAAGACGCTGAGCGTGGCGAGGGTGACGATGAACGCTGGGATGCCTTCCCAGGCGATCACGCGGCCGTTCACGAGGCCGATCCCCGAGCCGAGCGCCAACATCAGGACCACCACTAGTGGCCACAGAATGCCCGCGTGAAGCGCGATCGCAGCGAGCGCATTGACGATGGCGAGGGTCGAGCCGACCGACAGGTCGATGCCGCCCGTCGTGATCACGAAGGTCATCGCCACCGCGACAATCAGAAGCGGCGCACTCTGCCGCAACAAGTTGAGCAGATTCTGCTCACTCAGGAAGGCTTCCGTCAGGACGGCGAACACGAGGCAGATGACAGCGAAGAAGGCGGCGATGCTGAGCACTGGTGCATGCGCCATCACGAAGTCCTGGACACGCTCCCTCGAGGCCGCGCCTCCTGCGGCATGCGGTGCGGCCGCCATACCGGGGGCTTCAGGCATGGCCGGCGACTTGCTCGGCCGCAACCCGTTGGCCGACGATCAGCCGGACGAGATCTTCGAGACTGGTCTCGCCCACCCCGCGTTCGGCAACCTTGCGGCCCTCGTAGAGCACCATGATCCGATCGCACACCCGAAAGATGTCCTGAAGACGGTGCGTGATCAGGATCACGCCGACCCCACGCTGCTTGACTTGCAAAATGAGGCGCAGGACCGCTTCCACCTCTGCCACCGCAAGGGCCGAGGTGGGCTCGTCCATGATCAGGACCTTGGGTTCGAAGGCAGCCGCCCGGGCGATTGCGATCGACTGGCGCTGCCCGCCCGAGAGTCCGCCGACCAAGCTGTGCAGGTTGGGAATGCGAATATCGAGATCCGCGAGCATGGCCTGCGCGTCACGGTTCATGCGCGGCTTGTCGAGCAGCCGCACGCCGAGAATATGGCGGATGGGCTCGCGCCCGAGGAAGAGATTACCCGCGACGTCCACCGTGTCGCACAAGGAAAGGTCCTGGTAAACCATCTCGATGCCGCGCGCCCGAGCCTGGGCCGGGCTCGTGAAATGGACCGTTTCGCCGTCGACCTCGATGGTCCCGGAGTCCGCCTCCAGCGCGCCCGCGAGGATCTTGGTGAGCGTGGATTTTCCCGCCGCATTGTCGCCGACCAGCCCGAGGACCTCGCCAGCGGTTAGACGAAGATCGACCCCTCGAAGCGCCTCGATGCTGCCGAAGCGCTTGGTGATCGCACGCATGCGCACCAAGTGGGCGGGCGTGACCGTAGACATCACGCCCGCGTCCGTGGTTGGGGCGCGGGAGTTTGCCCCCTCCGGGCT
>JBKOVG010000214.1:0-24375 GCA_046723845.1 Candidatus Methylomirabilota bacterium
CTGCTGCGCCGTAGCCCACTTCGATCCGGAGGAGCTCGATGCGTGCCGTGATCTGTCGCGCCTGGGGGGCGGTGGAGGATCTCACCCTCGAGGAGGTGCCCGCTCCCGCGCCCGCCGATGGCGAGGTGCTCATCGACGTGCGGGCCACCTCCGTCAACTACGCGGACTCCATCATGGTGGCGGGGAAGTACCAGACGCGCCCGCCCTTCCCCTTCAGCCCGGGACTCGAGACGGCGGGGGTGGTGGCGCGCTGCGGGGCCGGCGTGACGCGCTTCAAGCCCGGCGATCGCGTGATGGCCACGCTGCCCTGGGGAGGCCTCGCCGAGCAGGCCGTGGCGAAGGAGAGCGAGACCTTCGCCATCCCCGACGGCATGTCCTTCGAGGAAGCGGGCGCGTTTCCCATCGCCTACATCTCGAGCGACGTGGCCATTCGCTGGCAGGGCCGCCTCGAGGCGGGCGAGACCCTGCTCGTCCTGGGGGCGGCGGGCGGCGTCGGCCTCACCGCGGTGGAGATCGGCAAGGCCATGGGCGCGCGCGTCATCGCGGGGGCGAGCACCGCGGAGAAGCTCGCGGTGGCGCGCGAGCACGGCGCCGACGCCCTCGTCAACTACGCCACGGAGAACCTGACCGAGCGCGTGATGGCCCTCACGGGGGACAAGGGCGCCGACGTGTGCTTCGATCCGGTGGGCGGCGACCTCGCCGACGCCGCGCTGTCCGCCCTCGGCTGGGGTGGACGCATGCTCCTCGTCGGCTTCGTGGGTGGCGTGCAGCAGATTGCCGCCAATCGCCTCCTCGTGAAGAACCGCTCCGCCCTCGGCTGCTCCCTGCGCTACTACCGCGGCCACGCGCCCGACAAGCTCAGACGCTCGGTCGAGGCACTCCTCGCCTGGTATGGCGAGGGCAAGCTCCAGCCGTGCATCAGCCATCGTCTGCCGCTGGAGCGGACGGTGGAAGCGATCACCCTGCTCACTGCGCGCAAGGCGCACGGCAAGGTGGTCGTGCTTCCGAGCCCACGCTGATGGAGATCCGGTCTGAGCGCCGCGGGGCGCACGTCGTCCTCGTCACCATCGACAACCCGCCGCGGCTCAATGCCATGACGCGGGCCATGCTCGCCGATCTCGCGAAGCTCTGGGACGAGCTCGAGGCGAGCGACTGCCGCTGCATCGTGCTCACGGGCGCGGGCACACGCGCCTTCAGCGCGGGCGCCGACATCAGCGGTGACCTGAGCGCCTCCGCGGAGACGGCGCGCGTGGTGAGCCACGCGCTGCTCAAGTACGACGCCTACGCCAAGCCCGTGGTGGCTGCCGTCAACGGCGACTGCGTGGGGGGCGGCCTCGAGCTCCTCCTCTCCACGGACATCCGCGGCGCCGTCCCCCACGCGCGCTTCGGGCTGCCCGAGGTCAAGTGGTCGATCTATCCCTTCGGCGGCGCCACCCTCAAGCTCATCCAGCAGATCGGGCACGCGCATGCCATGGACCTGCTCCTCACCGGCCGCCTCATCGACGCGGCGGAGGCGGCGCGGGTCGGCCTGATCAATCGCGTGATGCCCGCGGAAGAGCTCATGCCGTGGGCGTTGGCCACCGCCGACCAGATCGCCGCCAACAGCCCCTCCGCCGTGCAGGCGGTGAAGCGGCAGATCAGCTCCACCATCGCGGAGCACGCCCGCGCCCGCGAGGCGATGGAGCAGGCGCTGGGCGATCAGGTGCGGGCGAGCGCCCACTTCCGGGAGGGCGTGACGGCCTTCCGCGAGAAGCGCCGTCCCTCGTACGAGTGAGATGACGGCTCCCGTTCGCGTCCATCTCCGGGTGCCGGGCACGGCGCCCATGCCGGAGCTCATGCGGCTGATCCAGGACATCGAGGCGGCCGGCTTCGACGGCGCGGGCGTCCTGGACAGCCAGCTCATCTCGCGCGACACCTTTGTCACCCTCGGCCAGGCCGCGACCCACACGCAACGCCTCTCCCTCTTCCCCGCCGTCACCAACCCCTTCACACGGCACGCATCCGTGCTCGCCTCGGCCATCCAGACGGTGGAAGAGCTGGCCCCCGGACGCGTGAAGTTCGTCATCGGCACCGGCTACACCTCGGCGAGCACCATCGGCCGGAAGGCGGGCACTCTCGCCGAGATGCGGGAGTGCATCGCCACCGTCAAGACGCTGCTGGCGGGCGAGAGCGCGCGCTTCGGCGAGACGGCGGGCAGGCTCGGCTACACGGCCGGCCGGCGCATTCCCGTGCTCATGGCCGCCTCGGGGCCCAAGGCCATCGAGCTGGCCGGCGAGATCGCCGACGGCGCGCTGCTCCTCGTCGGCGCCAACCGCGGCATCGTCGCCCGCGCGCAGGAGCTGCTCGAACGGGGCGCGCGCCGCGCGGGACGGAAGGTCGACGATCTCGAGGTGATCTGGGCCGTGCGCACCGCCGCCCTCCCCTCCACGGCGGAGGCGCTCCGGCAGGCGCGGCCCACCGCGGTGCACTGGGGCATTCTGCGCTGGGGAGGCTACTGGCTCGAGCCCGCCGGCCTCACGCTGCCGCCGCTCCAGATACCGGACGCGGTGTGGAAGATCTATCCCGATCTCTCCCACGCGCATGACTGGGAGGCGGCCATCGCCGCCACCTCGTTCGTGCCAGACGACGTGGTGGCGCAGCTCTGCGAGGCGCTGGGGCTCATCGGCACTCCCGCCGACTGCGCGACGCGCATCGGGGAGCTGACGAAGCTGGGCGTGCGCAACCTCTACCTGATGCCGCTCGAGACCTTCACGCCGCCCACTCGCGAGATCGCCGCCTTCCGCGACGTGATCTTCCCTCGCCTCGCCGCGACGGGCCTTCGTTAGCTTCGGAGCGGGAGGCGGACGGCCCGCCCGTGCTGCCGGACGGGTGGCATCCCGGGTGGGTCCGCCCGGCTGAGCGAAGTGGGCCCTCCGAGTCCGGTGCGCCGCTCGCAGAGCGGCAAATCCGGCGAGTGGGTGACGGAGCCAGACGGGCAGGACCCATCCGGGGTGAGAGGACCCCTCCGCCTTGCGTGGGGCGCGGCGTCTAGGATCGGCCGCGAGCGGACGCGAGCGTTTCGGCGAGGCGGAACTTCTGCACTTTGCCGGTGCCGGTGAGGGGGAGATCCTCGCGCGTCACCACGTGGATCTCCTGCGGGATCTTGTACGCGGCGAGCGCCTCCTTGCAGTGCGCGCGGAGCGCGTCCGGCTCGGCCACCTGCCCCGGTTTCGCCACCACCACCGCGATCAGGATCTCTTCCTTGCGCGGGTCGGGGATGCCGACCACATACGCTTGCTCCACCGTGGGGTGGCTCAAGAGCACTTCCTCCACCTCGAGCGGCGCCACGTTGATGCCGCCTGTCTTGACCATCTCCTTGATGCGGCCGCGGAAGCGCAGCCGGCCGTCGCTGCCCACGAAGCCGAGGTCGCCCGTGAGGAGGAAGCCCTCGGCGTCGAAGGACTCCGCGTTGCGCTCGGGATTGCGATAGTAGCCGGGGGTGAGGAGCCCGCGCACCAGGATCTCGCCGATCTCCCCATCGGGAAGCGGCCGCCGCGTCTCCCGGTCCACCACGCGGATCTCCATGCCGGGCAGCGGGTAACCCACCGTGGTCAGACGCACGTCCGTCGCGTCATGAGCGTCGGTCACCGCGCAGTTGCCGTAGCACTCGGTCAGGCCGTAGACGTTGCAGATCTCCTTCACGCCGAGGTCCATCACCATCTGCATGGCGGCGGGCGGCCCGATGGCTGCGCCGGTGCGCAGCGACGAGAGGTCGCGCCGGGGCCGGTCGGGATGCTCGCTGAGCGCCAGCGCGATGTTGGGCGTGCCGTAGTAGACCGTGCAGCGCTCGCGCTCGATGAGGGCCAGGGCGGCTCCCGGCTCCAGGTGCTCCTGCAGCACGATGGCGCCGCCGTGAGTCATCACGGCGAGGAGCGCGTTGGCGCAGCCGAAGCTCCAGAAGAGCGAGATGCCCATCCACATGCGGTCGGCTGGGGTCAGGCGCTGGCGCTCGCCGATGTTCCACATGTTCTTGATGAGGTGCCCGTGGCAGAGCTGCACGCCCTTGGGGGTGGACGTGGTTCCCGACGTGTAGAGGATGTACGCCACGTCGTCCGGCGTGACGGCGCGCCGGGCCGCGTCGATGTCTGCCTCGCCGATCCTCTCGCTGCCCGCCATGAGCGAGTCGAGGGCGATGCCAACGGAAGACGGCGTGCCCCCCGCCACGACGATCCGTTCCAGGTGCGGAAGCCGGCCCGCGGCCTGGGCGAGAGCGTCGAGGTAGTCCTGGCCGCCGAAGCCCGGAATGGTGACGAGGGTCGCTGCCTGGCAGTGGTTCAGCACGTACTCGAGCTCGCGCGGGCGCGACCAGGTGCTGATGGGCACGAGCGTCGCCCCGAGCATGGTCACCGCGAAGTCGACGAGGAGCCACTCCGGCCGATTGTTCATCAGCAGCGCGACGATGTCGCCGCGCTTCAGGCCCAGGCCGAGGAGCCCGCGAGCGAGTCGCCGCGCGCGGGCGCGCGTCTTCGCGTAGGTGAGCCGCTGCCCTCCGTCCACGATGAGCTCGTGGTCCGGCTGGCGGGCGGCGAGCTCGTCCAGCAGATCGGGGAGGGTCCGGCTTGCCGGAGGAATCATGCCGGCACCGACGTGCGGGCGCTCGCGCCCTACTCAGCGAACTGGGCCGCGCGCCAGCGGAGGGCGGCGACCAGGCCGTCCTTCTCCCGGATCTCGTCGAACTTCACCCCCACTTCGGTGCGCGCTGCGTAGAGCGGGGCGAGCACGTCGAGCCCGGCACGGATGGCGTTGCGGAAGCCCGCCGCGTCGGCGCCGCGACTGATCGCGAGCTTGGTGGCGGCCAGCGCCTCCGGCGAGATGAGGGCGAGGCGCCGGGCGAACTTCATGGTCGCCGCCTCCAGCTCGGCCCGGGGCACCACGCGGTTCACCATCCCGTACTGCAGCGCGGTCTGGGCATCGATCGGGTCGCCGAAGTAGAGCAGCTCGCGGGCACGCTTGAGGCCGATGATGAAGGGCATGATGAGCGCGGGCCCCACGTTGGAGAAGCGGATCTCCGGCTCCCCGAAGAGCGCGTCATCGGCAGCGATGGTGAGATCGCACATCATCACCAGCTCGCAGCCGCCGCCGAGGCAGTGCCCCTGCACGGAGGCGACGACGGGCTTGACCATGTCCCACGGCGTCATCTCGAGGGCCACGTCGTCGGTGAGGGACTGGTGCCAGGCCAGCGCGTTCCCCTGCCGGGCCGCCCGGGCCGGGCTCGGCCCGATGTCGTAGCCCGCGCTGAAGCTCCGGCCGTTGGCCCGGAGCACCACCACGCGGGTGGCGGGGTCGCGGTCGGCCTCATGGAGGCGCTCCACGAGCAGGCGCTTGAGCTCGGGGCTGATGGCGTTGAGCTTGTCGGCGCGGTTGAGACACACGATGCTGATCGGTCCATCGACGGCGTAGGTGACGAGCGGCTCAGCCATGAAGGGCCCTCCCGGGCGAGGAATGTACCGGCACGAGGATATCCCGTCTAGCCCGGGGATGGGCCGACCTTCTGGACACGAAGCAGGGCTCCCAGCTCCCGCCCGATGCTCATGACGGTCACGTGGTTGAGGGGGAACTCGAGCAGCACGTGGACGAAGCTCAGGAAGAACAGCCACCGGAAGCCGACCTGGCCGTCGTAGACGTAGAGGGCGACGGAGGCGATCCACACCGCGAGCACCACGGCGAGACGCGCGCGCGAGATCTCGTTCCAGCGGATGATCGACGTCGTCGAGAACCAGTTGAGATAGTGATAGAGGTACGCGAAGGCGAGGAAGCCCATCAGCGACAGCGCGGCGGGGTGCGCGCGTTCATCCTGGTGGGGGCGCTGCGCGCGCGGAGGCTGTGGGGTGCACTACCGCGATCGTGAGGCCAGCCTTCACGGTGGCCATCGCCCTCGCCCGAGCTTCGGCGTCCGCCCGCTCCTCACCGGGGCGCCCCACCACCGCCGCGCACGGCTTCCCGTCGGCGAGTGCAGCCCGGCACGCGTGTCCACCTTTCCTCGGGCACGCTTCCGTCCAACGGGGCGCCGCGCGGGGTCGGCGCCGGCACGAGACTCCACGACCTCGGCGAGGCTACGGCGTGAGGTCGAGGGCCTCCACGATTCGCGTGTACGGGATCTTCGCCTGCTCGTTCAGCTCCTTGACCAGCTCGGGGCTGGTCGCCTCAAACAGGCACATACAACGGGCCTCGTCGGGCACGAACGTGCTCCGAATGTAGCGAACCTGCTTGCCCCCCGCCGTCATCTTCTTGCCCGTCTCGATGGCGCTCTTCTGCGCCGCACCCAGCTGATCCATCGTGATGCCCTTCAGGCTGCGCTCCACCATGTACACGGCCATCGCTCAACCTCCTTGCCCAGAATGATCAGTGGGTGAGATCGTGTCCGCTCCGCGGCCGACGTGCCCGCGGCGCGGCCCAAGAAGACCCGCGCCGTCGAGCTCAGCGGGCGGCGGAGGCCTCCGGCATCTTGTCCACCACGCGCGTCTCGTGCACGGCGGGCGAGTAGATCTCGAGCACCTCCACGTCGTCCGAGCATTCGAGCTCGTTGTGGACGATGGCCGCCGGCTGGAGCACGCAGTCGCCCTCGCGGAAGGTGTGCTCGCCCTGCCCCTCGTAGACGAACCGGATCCACCCCTTGAGCACGTAGAACATCTGGAAGTCGCACAGGTGCTGGTGGAGGCCGGTGGTGTGCAGATCGTGGGCGCCCGGCCCGTCCTTCTTGATGCGGATCACGTGGGCACGGAACTGCCCGCCCGTGGCCTCCGAGATCCCGAGGTCACGATACTCCATGAAGCTGCGCAGGCCCGTCTTGTACACGGCGTCCTGGGCCCGGCTCACGCTGAAGGTCTGCTTGCTCTCGCTCATCGATGTCTCCCTCCGTGGGCTCAGCGGCTCACCACCTCGCCCGTCTCGATGTCCAGGTGATCGCGCCGGGGCCCCATGGTCTGCATCGCCTCGAAGCCGTGCTCGACCATGTCGCAATAGAGCTCCACACGGTTGCCGTCGGGATCCGGGAAGTAGATGCTGCGGGTCACGTTGTGGGCGATGGTGGCGTCGACCGGGATGCCGAGCTCGCGCAGCTCGCGGTAGGCCGCCTGCAGCTCCGCGAAGCTCCCGAGCTGCCAGGCCATGTGATGGAGCCCGGGCTGGCTCTCCGCGGGCGTCTCGCCCGTGGCCAGCTGGAAGAGCGCCAGGTCGTGGTGCTGCTCGCCCACGCTCAGGAATACCGCCCCCCAGTCCTTCTGGTCGTAGGCGACCTTGAGGCCGAGCACCTGCGTGTAGAACTCCTTGGACTTCTGCACGTCGCGTACCTTGAGGACCACGTGGCCGAGCTTGCGAGCCTGGATCATCCCTGCCTCCCCGCGCCGTGGCGGCGCTCCGACTTTTCGGCTGATGCCGCTCCCTCGTCGCCGGGCCCCAGTATAGACGCTGGAGGGGCGGAAAGGTCGACCATCACGCCGCCCGGACCTGGAGCGGGATCGTGCGCTTCAGGCAGGCGGGGATTGTCGGGCGACTCCTCGTCCAGGAACGTCCGGGGAAGGCCACGAATCAGCAGCTCCACCGCCGACACCCGCCCACCGCTGAGCCCGAAGCGGATGGTAACGCCCGGGCTCCATCCCACCACGCGAAACTCCGCCGGGGCCACCGGCTGCAGGCCGAAGAGCGGACGGTCCGGGAGGAACATGACGAGGTCGTGGCCGTCCGCGTGAATCCGGGCGAGCGTGCTTCGCTCGAGTCCGGGGAGCGGAAGCGTCCCGGCCGGGATCTGCGCCTCGCAGGAGAACGCGGCAAGCTCCGCGGAGGTCAGCGTGATGGAGCCACCCTTGAAGTTGAGACCGAGGCGCGCCATCCTTGTCTGAAGCAGACTCTTGAAACCTGGCGACTCGGTCACGACTCCTGGAGAGAGCCACACTTGCGTGAAGCCCTTCGTGCTCGTGCGGACCGACGTCCTGCCTGCATGTTGCGACATTCGGCAGCATGGGCCGCAGATGGTCCTCCCTCGATCCTCGTGAATCATCGGCGTTCCGCGCCTCCGGAAGCACCGCGCAAGGATCGTGAGGCGTGACGTCAGCGGATCCGATCCCGGATGCGCCGGAGACGGCTCCCGTCCGCCGGGGAGAGGAGCTGGACCGCCGGGCCCTCGACGCCTGGCTTCGTCCGAGGCTGCCCGATGTGCTCGAGCGCGTGGACGAGCCCATCGAAATCCTCCAGTTTCCCAACGGCTCGGCCAACCTGACGTACCTGATCCGTCTCGGTACCCATGAGCTCGTGCTGCGCCGGCCGCCCATGGGCCAGCTCGCCCCTGGCGCGCACGATATGCGGCGTGAGTACAAGGTGCTCTCGCGGCTGTGGCGCCAGTTCGACCGCGCCCCGCGCGCGTACGTCCTCTGCGAAGACCCCGCGGTGCTCGGCACCGATTTCTTCGTCATGGAGCGGCGGCGCGGCGAGGTGGTGCGCACGGCCATCCCCTCCCGCATGCAGGCCCACCCGGAGGTGGGACGCCGGATCGCTTTCGCCCTCGTCGACGCCATGGCCGATCTCCATCGCCTCGATCCCGTGGCGTGCGAGCTCGCCGATCTCGGCCGTCCCGTCGGCTTCGTCGAGCGCCAGATCGACGGATGGGCGAAGCGCTGGCAGCTTGCCCGCTTCGACGACTCGCCGGCCGAGGTCGAGGCGCTGCACGCGCGCCTGGCCCGACACGTTCCCCGCCTGAGCCGCGTCTCCATCGTCCACAACGACCTCAAGCTCGACAACTGCCAGTTCGATCCTGCCGACCCCGACCGCGTCGTCTCGATCTTCGATTGGGACATGACGACCCTCGGCGATCCACTCATCGACGTGGGAACGCTCCTGAACTACTGGCCCGATCCGGCGGATCCGCCGGAGGCCCAGCGCGCCAGCCATCCCGGCCTGACCCGCATGGGTCTGCCCACCCGAACCGAGATCGCGGCCCGCTACGCGGATCGCGCGGGCGCGGAGGTGACGGCGCTCTGGTGGTGGGAGGCCTTCGCGCTGTGGAAGACCATCGTGGTGGTGCAGCAGCTCCACCGCCGCTGGATACGCGCCGAGAGCCACGATCCGCGCATGGCCCGCATCGCGGATCGGATGCCGGCTCTCGTCGCCGCCGCGCGTACCGTGCTGGATGCGGCCGGCGTGTAGCCGCCTCTCCGCCTAGCCCAGGCCGAGCTCGACGGCGGCGCACAGACCGGCCGCCACCGGGCAGTCGCGCTCGGGCCACACCCGCCCTGGATCGTGACCCTGGGATAATCCATCTCGAGCAGGGTGTGGCCGGCGTCGAAGACGATGGCGTGGATGCGAGTCCTCCTCATGCCTGATCTCTCCTGTGCGGTCGCCGCGGCGCCGGGTGGCCGGCCACCCGGCAGCCGGATCGTATCGTACGCGAGGCCGTCGCGGCGCGTGCTCACCACGCGGGCCCGCGCCCTAGTCTTGGACGTCCCGCCATCCCTCTGCTACCCTCCGCAGTGCAGGCGCAGGAATCGGAGTGACCGCGTCACGGACGCTCACCCGCACGCTTGACTGAAGGAGAGGATCATGGCGAGGGACCGCATCGCTGACCACGCACGCCGGGATTTCCTACGCATGGCAGGCAGCAGCCTGGCCGTGCTCGCGGTCGCGGTCCGGCCGGGCATCGCCACGGCCCAGACGCCGGCGTCGCCGCTGAAGATCGGCATGATCGGGTCCGGGCGCGAGGGCGGCGCGCTCGGAAAGCTCTTCGCGAAGGCAGGTCATCCAGTGATGTTCTCCTCCCGTCATCCCGAGAACCTGAAGGACCTGGTGGCGAGCGCGGGGCCGCTCGCGCAGGCGGGCACCGTCGAGCAGGCCGTCGCCTTCGGGGACGTCATCGTGATCGCCGTCCCCTACACGGCCATGGAAGGGATCGGCAAGTCGTACGGGAGCGCCCTCGCCAAGAAGCCGCTGGTCATGGACGTAAGCAACCCGATCCCCCGGCGGGACGGTGAAGACTTCGTCATGTCGGTGAATGAGCAGGGTGGAGCGGGCGTGGTCACCGCCAAGTGGCTGCCCGGGGCACCCATCGTGCGCGCGTTCAATGCCATCGGCTATGGACGGTTGGCCGAGACGGCGCATCGCGCGGGCGACCCCGTGGGAGTGCCGATCGCGGGGGACGACCCGAAAGCTCTTGCCCTCGCCGAGCGCCTCATTAAAGAGGTTGGATTCGAGCCGGTGGTCGTGGGCGGTCTGCCCATGGGCAAGCACCTCGTCCCGGGCACGCCGCTCGGTGGCGAGCACACCCCGGCGGAGATTCGCAAGATCGCCGGCAGCCTGCACTGAGGCGCCTCCAGACGCACGAAACCCCCGAGCGCGCTCTCGGGGGTTTCGTCGTTTCCGAAGGTCGCGGCTACTTCATGAAGCCGTAGAGCTTGCCCGCGCTCTCGCAGACGATCTTGCGGCGGATGTCCGCAGGCAGATGCCCAAGCTCCTTCTCGATGTACTCGGTCGAGTCCGGCCAGATGCCGTCGGGATGCGGGAAGTCCGAGGCCCACATGACGTTGTCCACCCCGAGCTCGTCCAGGAGCTTCATGCCCACCTTGTCGGACTGGAAGGTTGCCTTGCACTGCCGCTTCCAGTACTCGCTGGGAGCCATGCGAAGCCCCAGGTCCTTGAACTGGTCCTCCCACTCGAGGTCCATGCGATCGAGGATGTAGGGAATCCAGCCGATGCCGCCCTCGCCCAGCACCAGGGTGATGCGCGGGTGCCGCTCGAGCACGCCGCCGTAGATCATGCCCATGAGGACCATGGACATGAACATCTGGAACGAGGTGATGTGGACGGCGAAGCCGGCGCGGGCGACCCGGAAGTCCATGAGCGGCTCGGCCTTCTCCGCGCTGGGGGGGCTCCACAGTGTCTTACGGATGGCGTCGGGAATGCGCGTGCCCACCGTGTGGAAGTGCATGGGCAGCCCGCTGTCGTTGATGACCTCCCACAGCGGCTCCCAGTAGGGATCGTAGGTGGGCGGCATATCGAAGGTGTTGGCCACGTCGAGGCCCCGCACTCCGCCGCGCTTCACCACCTGCTTCACCGTCTCCACCGCTCGTTCGATGGGCTGGCTCGGAATGCACGCAAGGCCCGCGTAGCGCTCGGGATGGCGCTCACAGAACCAGGCGAGCCACTCATTGTAGATGCGGATCATCTCCACGGCCGCCTCGGGATCGTTGATCCGGGTGGTGGAGCCCAGGATCCCGTAGAGCACCTCGGCCTGCACCCCGTCGCGGTCCTGGTCCTTCAGACGGAGCTCGGGGTCGCTCAGGCGGTAGATGCCCTTCTTGCCGTCTTCATAGAGACCGGTGGAGGCCATGCGATCGGAGCGGTGGATCTGGCCGGGGACGTACTCGCGGCCGGCCGAGCCCATGCCGCCCGCCAGCCCGAAGAAGGCCCCGCTCTTGCTCACCCAGATCTTTCCCTTGGGGCTGTCGGTGACGTAAGGCATCCGATCCCGCAGCGCCGCGGACGCGTTCGACGTGAACAGGTCGGGCGGCAGCTGGCAGAGGTCGATATGACAGTCCGCGGAGATTCGCTCGTAGCGCATCGTGGCCTCCGGTCTCGAGAGCGCGGCGACGGGCCTCGGCGGCCCGGTTCCATGGAGTGCGATTTTGCGCCCACCCGCACGGGATGGTCAAGTTGTGCAACTTGGCGATGCCTCTTTTCCTCGACGGCGCTATGTTCTCTCCAAGGCACGGAATCGATCGGGTCCCGAAAGCAGCCGTCGCGATGTCAACGATCCGCCGGGCCACCCTCGGCTCTCTCGTCCTGCTCGCCCTGCTCTGCCCGCCGCGCCACGCCGGCGCGGTGACCATGCTGCCCTTCCAGTCCACGGAGACGGGGCCGTACCTGTTCACCGTCACCTCGGCGACCACGAGCCATGCCGCAGCCGTAGGCACCGGCTCCGGCTCGTTCGGCTCCTTCAGTCGTCCGGCTCGCAGGACTCCGATTTCACCGATCCGCTTCATCAGGTCGTCTCCAACGGTCACTTCACCCAGGATTACGGCGACGGGACCACACTCTTCGGCACGTTCAGCGGCACGGCCACGGCCACCAGTGCCACCGGCGGCACGTTCGCCCTCACCATCCCATTCCCGCCTTGTGACGCAGGAGTCGATTGTGGGTGAAACTCGTCACCACGTGCGTCTTGTAGGCGTGGGCGAGAATGTGGTCGAAGTGGGGCGGGTCCCCCATCCGCAGGGACACGGTGCCGCCCCGCCGGGGCGTCTGCGCGGCCGCCCGCGCGCTCAGGGAGGCGGCGGCCAGCCCGCCCGCTCCGATCGTCAGGAATTGTCTGCGTGACACCATGGGTCGGGTCCCTGCCCGTGCGCGAGAGCGCACGCGTGCCTAGGTCGCGGGTGCCGGCTCCCGCCACTCGTCGATGAGCGAGGCGACGAGCCCCGTCCAGCCCGTCTGGTGGGAGGCGCCGAGCCCTGCTCCCGTGTCTCCGTCGAAATACTCGTAGAAGAGGATCAGATCGCGCCAGTGCGGATCCTCCTGGAACTTGCGGATGGATCCGTAGACGGGCCGCCGGCCCGTCTCGTCGCGCGTGAAGATGCCGATCATGCGGTTGGCGATGTCCTGGGCCACCTCCCGGAGGGTGAGCGGCGGCGCGTTCTCGTCATCCGGCGCGGGCACCGTCAGCAGCGGCCCGTAGGCTGTCCCGAGCTTGCGCAGGGACTCGAGCATGAGGAACGAGGTCGGGAACCACACCGGCCCGCGCCAGTTGGAGTTCCCGCCCTTGATCTTGGAGACGGCCTCCGCCGGCTCGTACTCGACGAAGCGATTGCCGAGGATGAAGGGCTGGTCCTGGTGATACTTGGACAGGCTCCGGATGCCGTGGGGGGAGAGGAACTCGTCGGGATCCAGGAGCCGCTTGAGGAGGCCCCGCGTCTGGTTCTCGTCAACGATGGCGCAGACGTGGACGCGCTGGTCGCCGCGGTAGATCGGCTGGCAGACCCCCGCCGCGATGCGCCGCTTGTTCCGCAGGAACCACTGGAAGTTCCCCTTGAACTCGTGGAAGGGCTCGATCCACTTGTCCTCGAGGCGCTCCACGGCGTAGAGGGGAATGAGGCCGACGAGGGAGCGCACGCGGAATTTCTCGTAGCTCTCGTCGGGATAGCTGAGCACGTCGTAGAAGAAGCTGTCCTCCTCGTCCCACAGCTGGTACTTGCTCGTCCCCATGCGCTTCATGGCCGCCGCCACGTAGATGTAATGCTGGAAGAACTTCGAGGCCAGCCCCTCGTAGGCGTGGTTCTCCTTGGCCAGCTCGAGAGCGATGCGCATGAGGTTGAGGCAGAACATGCCCATCCAGCCCGTGGCGTCGGACTGCTCGAGGACGGCCCCTTCCGGGAGGGGCTCGCTCCGATCGATGACCGTGATGTTGTCGAGGCCGAGGAAGCCGCCCTCGAACACGTTGTTCCCGTCGCGATCGACCTTGTTCACCCACCAGGCGAAGTTGATGAGGAGCTTGTGGAAGCACTTTTCGAGGAACACCCGGTCGGCCTTGCCGGAACGGATGCGGTCCATGTTGTAGATGCGCCACACCGCCCACGCCTGCACGGGCGGGTTCAGGTCGGAGAACTCCCACTCGTAGGCGGCGATCTGCCCGGAGGGATGCTGGAACTGCTCGAAGAGAAGGAGCCAGAGCTGCTCCTTGGCGAACTCGGGATCGACGATGGCGAGCGGCGAGCAGTGGAAGGCGAGGTCCCACGCCGCGAACCACGGGTATTCCCACTTGTCGGGCATGGACAGCACGCGCATGGAGTTCAAGTGGCGCCAGTGGATGTTGCGGATGCGCCGGCGCGCGGCGGGCGGGGGCGACTGGGGATTGTCGCCTTCCAGCCAGTCATTGACGTCGAAGAGATAGATCTGCTTGGTCCACAGCATGCCCGCGAAGGCTTGGCGCTGGACAAGCTTCTCGTCGGCGGTGGCGCCCGCGGGCTGGATGGCGGCGTAGAAGTCGTCGGCTTCCGCCTTCCGTCGATCCACCACCGCGTCCACATCGGCCAGAGGGCGGTCGAGCGAGTCAGGGGTCAGGCGCAGTCGCAGGATGAGCCGCCCGTGGCTCGGCACCACGTGACGGTAGTGGAGGCACGCCTTGGTGCCCACGCCGTCCGCACTGACGCAATCCTCATCGTGGATCACGTGGCGGTGGAAGGCGTCCTTGACGTACGGCCGGCGGCTCCTCGTTCCGTAGAGCCGCTCGGCGTTGGTCTCGTTGTAGGTGAACAGCGGCCGCCCGCCCGCCGCCGCATAGAGGTGGCGGGCGCCGAGCCGGTACTCGAAGGGAAGATTCCGGAGCGGCTCGGTGGTACGGTCGTCGGCCACAAGGGTGACGTAGCCGGGGCCTTCATCCCCCTCGCGCAGGATGGGCTCCCTCTTCGGCTCCTCGCCCCAGACCCAGGTGTTCCGGAACCAGAGATGGGGAAGCAGGTGGATGGGCGCGTCGTCCGGCCCCCGGTTCTCCACCGTCACGCGGATCACGAGGTCCTCCGGGCTCGCCTTCGCGTACTCCACGAAGACGTCGAAGTAGCGATCGTCGTCGAACACCCCGGTGTCGAGGAGCTCAAACTCCGGGCCCTGCCCGCCGCGGGCGCGGTTCTCCTCCACCAGCCACGAGTAGGGATACGCGCGCTGGGGATACTTGTAGAGCCACTTCATGTAGGAGTGGGTCGGCGTGGAATCCAGGTAAAAGTAGTACTCCTTCACGTCCTCGCCGTGATTGCCCTCGGCGGGAACCAGCCCGAAGAGCCGCTCCTTCAGGATGGGATCGCGCTCGTTCCAGAGGGCGAGGGCGAAGCAGAGGATCTGGTAGCGGTCGCAGATGCCGGCGAGGCCATCCTCGCCCCAGCGATACGCCTTGCTCCGGGACCAGTCGTGGGGGAAGTAGTCCCAGGCGTTCCCGTCGCTGCTGTAGTCCTCGCGGACGGTGCCCCACGATCGCTCCGAGAGATAGGGTCCCCAGCGCCGCCAGCCGGAATGATCGTTGGTGATCTCGCGCAGACGGGCGTGCTCAGCCGTGCGGGCGGCCTCTGGCATGGCGCGATCCTCCTGGACTCGGGCCGCCATTCTATGACAGACGTGCCGCTCATGCACGGCCCCCCGCCCGCGCGGACATGACGCCCGCGAGCGCGAGCGGTGCGCCGTGTTGACCCTCCCCGTGGACTCTGGCACGATCGCCCCATCTCGCCGCGCCCCGGCTGGGCCGGGCGCTCCACGCCCCGAGCGAACGAGGAGACAGGGATGCCGCTCATCAAGGTGATCGATCTCGCGTATGGCCGGCTGCGCGCCCCCGACCTGGATATGGCGGAGGAGTTCTTGACCAACTTCGGCATGGTGCGGGCGGAGCGCACCCCGACGGCGCTCTACATGCGAGGAACGGATCCCGCCCACCACATCCACGTCACGGAGAAGGGCGAGCCCGGCTTCGTGGGCCTCGCGTATCACGCGGCGAGCCTGGATGACCTGAAGCGGCTGGCCACCGCGCCCGGGGCCTCGGCTGTGGAATCGGTCGACGAGCCCGGCGGCGGCAAGCGGGTCCGGCTCAGGGAGCCGAACGGCTATCAGATCGAGGTCCTCCACGGCGTCAAGAAGCTCAAGCCGATCTCCGTGAAGCGACAGCCGTTGAACATGGGGAAGGATTCCCTGAAGCGCGCCGGCACGGTGCTGCGCCTACCCGGCGGCGCCTCGCGCGTGAAGCGGATCGGCCACGGGGTGATGGCTGTCCCCGACGTCAAGACAACCGTGGCGTGGTTCCGCGAGACGCTCGGCTTCATCGGCTCCGACGACGTGTACGAGGGGAGCGAGGACAACCTCATCGGATCGTTCAACCGGTTCAACCGCGGGTCGACCTACGTCGACCACCATGCCCTCTTCTGCATCCGCAACCCGCGCGCGGGCCTGAACCATGTGTCCTTCGAGGTGCAGGACATCGACGATGTCTTCATGGGGCACGAGCACCTGGCGCGACTCGGCAAGTACGAGCACATGTGGGGCATCGGCCGCCATCTCCTGGGCAGCCAGGTCTACGACTACTGGTCGGATCCGTGGGGCCGCGTGCACGAGCACTGGTCGGACACCGACCGCCTCAACGCGCGGAACGGCTCGAACCTCATCTCCGCCGAGGAGGGCCTGCGCTCGCAGTGGGGCGAGCGCGCCCCCCAGAAGTTCATCGAGCGCGTCTGCCCGTAAGCGAGGAGCGAGGGATGGAGAAGAAGCGTGTATTCGGGACGGGCGGGGAGCTCCTGGTCCATCAGCTGCTGGCGCAGGGCGTTCGCTACGCGTTCACCAACACGGGCAGCGCGGAGGCCGGGTTCTTCAATGCGCTGCTGACCGTTCCCGGCGTCCAGCCGATCCTGCTCCTCGCGGAGTCGCTGGTGCTCTCGGCCGCCGACGGCTACGCCAAGGCCGCGCGCAAGCCGGCCTTCGTCAACGTGCACCTGGCCGCGGGCACGCGACAGGGCTCGGGCCAGCTCCAGAACGCCTACTTCGACGGCACGCCCATGGTGGTGACCGCGGCCATGCGCGACGTGGGCTCCTACGGTGACCACGGCGCCCTGGTGGCGAGCGGCGGCTTCTCCCAGATGGGCGCCGTGGAAGACATCACGAAGCGACGCTGGGAAGTCTGGGAGGCCGGGGGAATTCCCACGGTCACGCGGCGCGCGTTCAAGGACGCCACCACGTTCCCCACCGGTCCCGTCTACGTGGCCTACGCCAGCTCGGCGCTCGAGGCAACCAACGTGGAGGCGGTGATCCAGGCCGCGGACCCGCCCCACACGAGCGCGGTGCCGGACGGGAGCGTCATCCACGCGATCTGGGACGCGCTGCTCAACGCCGAGAAGCCCCTCCTCGTCTGCGGCCCGGACATCGGCGCGGCGGGAGCGGAGGACGAGATCCTCGCCCTGGCCGAGCGCCTCGCCCTGCCCGTGGCCACCGGCATCTTCGACTACGCGAGCTTCCCCGTGCACCACCCGAGCTATGTCGGGGGCGTGGAGGCGCTCTCCGAAGAGAGCTACGACGTGGTCTGCTGCATCGGCTACCGGCAGAACACGCGCGGCAATCCCACGGATCTGCGCTTCCGCGAGGCGGGCACCATCATCGGCGTCGGCCACGATCCCTCGCTCCTCGGCAACACCTTCCCGCTGGACATCGCGGTCTGGGGCAACGTGCGACAGACACTCGCCGCGCTCAATGCCTCGTGGAAGGAGGCCGACGCGCGGATTTCGCACATCGGGCGGCGCGCCGCCTCCCTGCGATCGAAGGGTGAGCAGCGGGTACGCCAGCTGCACGACGAAGCCCGGGGACATGCGTCCGAGCAGCCCATTCACCCGAACTATCTCGCGCACGTGGCGGGCACCGTGCTGCCCGAGGGCACCCTGGTGGTGTCCGAGAGCTTCCGCAACGCGGATCACCTGCTGCCCTTCGGCTTCGACAAGCGCCAGTGGCGCCTCGTGCGGACCTTCGGCGCCTCGCTCGGGCACGGCATCGGCGCGGCGGTGGGCGCGCAACTCGGCGCTCCCGATCGCCCGGTGGTGTGCAGCGTGGGCGACGGCGCGGTGATGTACAGCGCCTCGGGCTTCTGGACCATGGCGCGCTACGGCCTGCCCATCCTCACCATCGTCTGGAACAACCTCAACTACCAGACAGTCCGAACCAACTTCCACACCTTCGGCGGAGAGATGGCCAAGCAGAAGAAGTATCCCGAGGTCTATCTCGGCGATCCCGACATCGACTTCGTGATGCTCGCAAAGGCGCAGGGGATCGAGGGCACGGCCGTCCGGGAGCCCCAGGCCCTCGAGTCGGCGCTGCGGCGCGGGGCCGATGCGATCGCCGCGGGCGAGCCCTATTTGCTGGACGTGCGCGTGGCCACGGTGGGCACCGGCGCCGAGTCCACCTGGCATCAGCGCTTCAAGCTGCGCGACTAGGGCCGACGCTCATGGCGACGGCGGCCGCTCCGGACGCGATCATCCGCCAGATCGTCGACGTCATGCGCACGCTCGCCGGCCCTCATCCGGGCTTCCGTCCCGTCCATGCCAAGGGCCTCGTGTGCTCGGGAACCTTCCGCGCCTCGCCCGAGGCTTCCCGCATCACCCGCGCGCCGCATTTCTCCGGCCCCCCGGTAGGGACCATCGTCCGCTTCGCCAACGCCAACGGGAATCCCGACGTGCACGACGGGGCGCCCAACGTTCGCTCGATGGCCGTCAAGTTTCAGCTTCCCGGCGGCACGAGCGCCGACATCCTCGCCAACTCCGTCGAGGGGTTCGTCGCCCGGACGGCCGAGGAGCTGCTCGAGTTCCTTCGAGCCCAGCTCCCGGCGGCCGGGGGACGGCCCGATCCGGAGGCGGTGCCGCGCTTCCTCGCCGCCCATCCCGGCGGACGCGGCTTCGTCGAGCGCCTGATGAAGAAGCCGGTGCCCGCGAGCTACGCGCAGGCGACCTACTACGCCGAGCACGCTTTTCGCTTCACGGCCGCAGACGGCACCAGTCGGTTCGGCCGGTATCGCTTCGTGCCGCAGGCCGGCGAGGCCTTCCTCTCCCCTGAGGACGCCGGCAAGCGAGATCCGAGCTTCCTGCGCCAGGAGCTGGAAGGCCGGCTGCGGAACGGCCCCGTGGTGTTCCGGCTGCTCCTGCAACTGGCCGAGGCCGGCGATCCGACGGACGATGTCACGGCGCTCTGGCCTGACGATCGGCAAGTGGTCGAGCTGGGACATCTCGATATCACCGCCATCTCCCCGACCAGCGCGATCGACGAGCAGCGTCTGATCTTCGACCCCAGCAACCGGACCGACGGCATCGAGCTCTCGGCCGATCCGATCCTCAACGCCAGATCGGCCGCCTACGCCATCTCCTACGATCGCCGCAGCAAGGGCGAGTAAGAGGTCGGCGAAGGGATCCATCGATGGACCGGCGCACGTTCCTCGCCCTCACGAGCGCCCTGCTTCTCGGTCCTCCGCTCGCCGTGTGCGCGAAGCCAATTACTTGATCGCTCCCGGTTCCCGGGCTAAGCTCTCCGCGCCTACATGAGCGTCGTCTTCGCAGAGAGGCCCTGATGCAGTGTCCTCGGTGCCAGCACGCCAATCCTCCCGGAGCGGAGTTCTGTGAGGAGTGCGGTGCGCGGCTGGGGCGAACCTGCTCCAACTGCGGGAGCGCGCTCGTCCCGAGCGTGAAGTTCTGCCCGCAATGTGGGCGCGCGGTGGCCGGGAGCGAGAGCTTCCCGCCGCACCTGGCCTCGCCGGAAGCCTATACGCCGAAGCATCTCGCCGAGAAGATCCTCATCTCGAAGAGGGCCCTGGAAGGCGAGCGCAAGCGGGTCACGGTGCTGTTCGCCGATCTGCGCGCGTCGCTGGAGCTCCTCGCCGAGCGCGATCCGGAAGATGCGCGCAGGCTCCTCGATCCGGTCCTCGAACGGATGATGGAGGCCGTGCACCGCTACGAGGGCACCGTCAACCAGGTGATGGGAGACGGGATCATGGCCCTGTTCGGCGCCCCTCTGGCCCACGAGGATCACGCGGTGAGGGCGTGCTATGCCGCGCTCCGCATGCAGGAGTCGGTGAAGCGGTACGCGGAGAGCGTCCGCCGGCTGCACGGGATCGAGCCGCAGATCCGGGTGGGTCTGAACTCGGGCGAGGTGGTCGTCCGGGCCATCGGCAGCGATCTCAGGATGGACTACTCGGCGGTGGGGCAGACCACGCACCTGGCCGCCCGCATGGAGCAGATGGCGGAGCCCGGCTCCATTCTCGCCACCGGCGACACGCTCGCGCTGGTCGAGGGCTATGTCGAGGCCGTCCCCCTCGGCCCTCGGTCCATCCGCGGTCTGCAATCGGTGGTGGAGGTCTACGCCGTGACGGGGACAGGCCCCGCTCGCGGGTCGATAGAGGTGGCGGCGGCGCGTGGGCTGACGAGCTTCGTGGGGCGCGACGAGGAGCTCGCGCAGCTCGACTCGGCGATGCGGGCGGCGGCCGCCGGTCAGGGCCGGGTCGTGGGAATCGTGGGAGAGCCGGGGGTCGGAAAATCGCGGCTCTTCTACGAGCTCACCCGCGCGGAGCGCATGACCGGCTGGCGGATCGTGAAGACCGGCGCCTTCTCCTACGACAAGTCGACGGCGTATCGCCCGGTCATCGACCTCCTGCGGGGGTACTTCGAGCTCTCCGACCGGGAGAACCAGCAGGAGGTCCGCGACAAAGTCGTCCGCCGGGTGATGGCGCTCGACAGCGAGCTGGCGGACACCGTGCCCGCCCTCCTCTCGCTCGTCGACGTGCCGGTCGAGGATCCACCCTGGCAGTCGCTGGATCCTCGCCAGCGGAGGGAGCAGACGCTCGGCGCGGTGAGACGCCTGCTGCTCAGCGAAAGTCAGGTGCAGCCCCTGTGCATCGTCTTCGAGGATCTGCAATGGATCGACTCCGAGACCCAGGCGCTGCTCGACAGCCTCGTCGAGCATCTTCCCGCGGCGCGGGTGCTGCTCCTCGTCAGCTATCGTCCCGAGTATCGCCACCAGTGGGCGGGCAAGAGCTACTTCACCCAGCTCGGTGTCCATCCATTACCTCGCCAGGACGCGGAGGCGCTGCTCCGGACGATGCTCGGGGACACCGAGCAGATGACGCGGCTCAAGCAGCTCCTCATCGAGCAGACCCACGGCAATCCTTTCTTCCTCGAGGAGAGCGTCCGGATGAAGATCGAGGACGGCGCCCTCGTCGGCGAGCGGGGAGCCTATCGCCTGGCGAAGCCGATCGAGACGTTCCGCGTCCCCGCGTCGGTCGAGGCCGTCCTCGCGGCACGCATCGACCGGCTCGCCCCTCGCGACAAGGCCCTCCTCCAGGCCGCCTCGGTGATCGGCGACAACGTGCCCGTGGTCCTGCTCCAGACCGTGGCCGACATGACGGACGACGAGCTTCGCGATGCGCTGGCTCGCCTCCGCGCGTCGGAGTTCCTCTATGACATCAGCCTGCTCCAGGAGCCGCACTACGTCTTCAACCACGGGCTGACCCGTCTCGTCGCCTACCACTCGCTGTTGCGGGAACAGCAGCGACGGCTCCATGCCAGGATCGTGGAGGCCCTGGAGCGGCTCTACCCGGAGCGGCTGAGCGAGCACGTCGAGAAGCTCGCCCGCCACGCGCTCGACGCCGAGCGGTGGGACCAGGCCGCCCGCTACCTGCGGCAGGCGGCGACCAAGGCCTTCGCGCGCTCCGCCAACCGGGAGGCGGTGGTCTGGTTCGATCAGGCGCTGACGGCCATCGAGCACCTGCCCCAGACCCGCGAGTTGCGCGAGCAGGCGATCGATCTCCGCTTCGACCTCCGCAATGCCCTCCAGTCCCTCGGCGAGTTCGGCTCCATCCTCGAGCGCCTCTACGAGGCGGAAGCACTGGCCGTGGCGCTTCCCGACCCGCAGAGGCTGGGGCGAGTGGTGGCCTATCTGGCGGACTACTTCCGGTTGACCGGCGACCAGGATCGGGCCATCGAGTCGGGGAAGCGCGCCCTCGCCGTGGCGGGCGAGATCGGCGACTTCGGCCTGCAGATCGTGGCGAGGACGTGGCTGGGCCAGATCTACTTCGCCCGGGCCGAGTACAGGGAAGCGGTGGCCTTCTTCCGCCAGAACCTCGTCTCGCTCCTCAGCGAGCCCGTGGGGCAGCGGTTCGGCATGCCGCAGCCGCCGGCCATCCACTCACGCACGTGCCTGGCCTGGTGTCTCTCGGAGCTCGGCGATTTCTCGGAGGCGGTGGCGCTCGGTGAGGAGGCCGTCGCGTTGGTTCGATCGGGCGACCACCCGCTGAGCCTGGCCGTCGCGCAGGCCGGTCTGGGCTGGGCGTACCTCCGTCGCGGGCAGGCCGACAAGGCGATCGAGGCGTTCGAGCAGGGTCTCCAGGCTGTCCGCGCCGGAAACAGCCCGCTGTGGTTCCCGAGGCTCGCCTCCGCCCTCGGCTCCGCCTATGGCCTGGCCGGCCGGTTGACCGAGGCGCGCTCGCTCATCGAGGCCGCGGTCGCCCAGGGAGTCGCGATGAACCTCATGGGCGGGCACTCGCTGCTGCTGGCATATCTCGGCGAGGTCTGCCTGCTCGCGGGCTGCCACGATGAGGCGCGGCAGCATGCCGAGCAGGCGCTCGAGCTCTCCCGTGGGCACAGGGAGCCGGGATACGAAGGCTGGGCGCTGCGTCTGCTCGCGGAGATCGCCCTCGGGTCAGACCAGCCGGACACGGCCCGGGCCGCGGAGCATGCAGGCCAGGCGCTCGCGAAAGCCGCGGAACTCGGGATGCGTCCGCTGATGGCTCACTGCCATCGTGCCCTCGGTCGCGCCCTCGCGCAGGGCATGGACGCGGCGGCGGCGAAACGGCACTTCGCCGCCGCCAACCAGCTCTTCAGCGAGATGGACATGCAGGCGTGGCTCGACCAGGCAAGGCTCGAGCTCGAGCGCCTCGCCTGATCGCGCCGCGCCTTCGCGACGGCGCGCCTCTTCGACGCGCCGGTCCCCGGCACCGCGCCGGAAACAGGCCGTCCCGTCAGCCTACTACTAGCGCTTGCGCTTCGCGCGCGCCTTTGCCCGCCGGCTCTTCGCTCGCATCTTGAAGGTCGCTCCGTACTTCCGTGCGAGCTTCTTCAGCTCCTTATTGAACTGCTTGATCTGCGGCGTGTCCTTAGGCCCCTGGAGCTGGATGACTGCGCTGCGGCTACCGTAGGCAGGTATGGGCGGCGTTGGTGCGATAGGCATGCTGGTCCTCCTCCATGTGATAGGTGTGCTGCCGAAGATTTAGAGCTCGCGTGCTAGCTCCTCGCATCCTCTATCCCCGCGAAGAACTCCTCGGCCCGGAACACTCCCGGCAGCGTATCCACGTCCCGAACCATGTAGTGATCACTCGCCTGGTCGGGCTCCTCGCAGGATTCCACCGCCTGCCTGAGGGCGAGCCGGACATAGGTCACGGCCATGTTGTGCTTCCCACCGAGATCCAGCAGATTCGTGCCCGCCAGGAACCGCCCCGCGTTGATCTCAGTGACACACACCGTGCCTTCCCTGTCCTCCTTGAGATCCACGCTGAACAATCCCGAGATGTCTCGTCCCAGCGCACGCACCGCGCGGATCGTCGTCTCTCGCACCCGAGGGTCGACGGCCGTTCTCGCGAGGGCGGCGACCGAGGACACCCCGCTCGGATGTCCGCCGGCTGCGATATAAGACAGGCGCTCGAACGCCTTTGTCAACACGGGGCGGCCACGATCCCAGAGGCTCTGGCAGCCGAAGTCGCGGCCCGGCAAGTACTCGGAGAGCGTGAACGATCCGATGGGGACATCCCGCATGGTCGCCCAGTACGCCATCCAGGCCTGCGCCTGTCGTGGGGTGCGGACCGGTATGGCGGCGACGGAGCCGCTACCCGCGCGCACCCGGCACCATAGAGGCGTCGCGCCCATGCGGCGAAAGATCCCGGGCACGCCGGCGAGGCTCTGCACCGCGTACGTCCGCGCCACCGCCACGCCGCGTGAGCTGAGAAAGCGGCTCAGGCGATACTTGTCCTGGCAGAGCTCGATCACGGATCGGGGCGGGAGGAAGACCTGGCCGCGAAGCCTGCTCCGGACGCGGGAGAGCGCCCAGACCTCCGCGTCCGTGGTGGGGATGACGAGATCACCGCGCGTGCGGTCGAGCACGCGAGCCAGGTCGCGGCGAAAGGCGCGATGGGTCGCAGGGTGTACGAGGAAGTTGCGCTTGGCCTCCGACTTCTTGAGAACGAAGCGATCGCTGTGACAGCCGGCGACCACGAGAGACGGAGCGCCCGCTTTCAGGCTCCGGATCAGATTGTTGCTCGGTCCGCTGCCGGCCCCGGTGACGAGAACGCGTGTCGGCATCGCTCGGGTCGGAACCTAGGCCACCACCTGCGAATAGTCAAGCAACGACAGATCGGCGCACCGAACGTGGGCTACTATCACCTGCGCAGCTCACCTGACTCACTCGAGAGGAGACCGATATGTGCTTCGTGGATGCGGAGTGGTCCCGGCGAGGCTTCCTGGCGGGAGGCGTGGCGGCGGGCGTCGCGGCCGCGGCGAGCCTGGGGCGGTCACTGCTGACGCCCGGCGCGGCGGAAGGCGCGGAGACCTCTCCGCGCGGGGGCGGGCCGGGCACGGCCGGCGTCAACTTCAAGTGGTTAGGCACCAATGGCTGGGAGATCACCTTCGGCAACAAGACCATTCTCATCGATCCCTGGTTCAATCGCTTCGAGTCCGGCTTCCTCCAGAACAAGCTCGACCATGACCGGCTGCTCCCGACCGACACCGCGCTCATCGATCAGCACGTGAAGAAGGCGGATCAGATCCTGATCGGGCACGGCCACTGGGATCACATGGCCGACGTGCCGTACATCGC
>JBKOVG010000387.1:0-6266 GCA_046723845.1 Candidatus Methylomirabilota bacterium
TTGATGGTCTCGATCATGTGCACGGGGATGCGGATGGTGCGGGCCTGGTCGGCGATGGCGCGGGTGATGGCCTGGCGGATCCACCACGTGGCGTACGTGGAGAACTTGTAGCCGCGGCGGTACTCGAACTTGTCCACGGCCTTCATGAGGCCGATGTTGCCTTCCTGGATCAGGTCGAGGAACTGCAGCCCCCGGTTCGTGTACTTCTTGGCGATGGAGATGACGAGGCGGAGGTTGGCCTCCACCATCTCCTTCTTGGCCCGGGCCGCCTTCAGCTCGCCCGCGCGGATGTCCTTGACGATGCGCTTGAGGTCATCGGCCCGCGTCTGGGCGTTCTCCTCCGCCCGCTTGATCTTCTGCTGGGCGACCCACACCAGGCGCTCCTTGATCGAGGGATGCCGCGCCGCCGCCTTCTGGTAGAGATCGCGATCGCCGTCCTCGCGGTCCTCGGAGAGCGAGTCGAGGAAGGCGTCGACCTCGGCGGGCGCGGGGCGCTTGCCGTCCGACCAGAGCGCGATCTCTCGCTCCGCCACGGAGATCTTCTCCACGAGCTTCTTGAGATCTTGACCCCACTGATCCAGGAGGGAGGGCTGGAGGCTGAGGGTGCGGAGGGTTTGCAGCGCCTTCGCCTGCTTGCTCTGGGCGGCGACCTCGTGCTTCCTCCACGGCGGCTCGCCCCTGCGCTTCTTGCGCCCCCCGGCCTTCGCGCGGAGCTTGCGCGCCTGGTCGAGGAGCTTTTCTCGCTCGCGCAAGAGCCGGTCGACCGTGCCCAGCTCTCGCATCACCGAGCGCCGGAGGTCGGCCTCCTTCTCCTCGGTGAATTCCTCCTCCGGATAGTCGACCAGCTCCTTGATGGGGACGAGATCCTTGCGCAGCTCGTCGCGCACGGCGCGGATCTTGTCGAGGGCGAGGGCGGTGGAGAGGATGGCGCGCGTCGCCTCGTCCTTGCCTTCCTCGATGCGCTTGGCCAGCGTGATCTCGCCCTCGCGCGTGAGGAGCGACACGCGGCCCATCTCGCGGAGGTAGAGCCGCACGGGATCCTCGGTGCGGCCGACGGGACCCGGCGTGAGATCGATGCGCCGCGGCTCCGCGGGCTCGTCGTCGTCCGGCTCGGGATCGGCGGCCTGTCCCGCCGCCGCCTCCGAGGGCAGGCGGCCGGCCTTGGCCGAGTCCACCACCTCGATGTCCATGGAGCCGAAGAGCATCATGATGTCGTCGAGCTGATCCAGCGAGACGATGTCGGAAGGCAGAGCGTCGTTGACCTCGTCGTAGGTCAGGTAGCCCTTTTCCTTCCCCTTGGCGATGAGCTTGTCCAGCTCCTGCAGCTTTGGTTCGTCCGCCATGCTCGTCGACTCTCCTGGTGGGGGGTGCTGGTTCAACGGCCGGTGTTTATGTTCCACACCGCTTGGCCCTCGTCCTGAAGGCTCCGAAGCTCGGCTTCGAGCCGGGCCTGAGCCGGGTCACCTTTGGCCTGGGCTTGGGCAAGGGCGTGGTTCAATTCCCGGATCCGCCGTTTGCGCCGCCGGATATCGTACCGCTTCTGCAGGTCACTCACCTGATTTTGTACGTCGGGCCACTCCCGCTGCTCCATGAGGAGCGAGGCCAGGAGACCCCGCTCCGCCTCGCCGAGCTCGTCCATGAGGGACTGGGGGGCCGCACCCTCGGGCGCCCGGCGGAGGGCACCCAGCACCGACCGCAGCCCCGGATGCGCGATCTGCTCCTCTTCAAGATACGGCATCAGGCCGATTCTCGCCTGCTCCTCGTGCAGGAGCATCAGGACGAGGTCGCGCTCGAGCAGGCTGGGCGGAGGCCAGGCCTGGCCCGAGGCCTCCGAGGTGGCCGCGGTGTCGGCGGGACGGTCGAGGCGCCCCTTGCGCGCGCGGGCGCCCTGGAGCTGCTGCGCCTCGATCCAGAGCTGGGTCGCGTCGACGCCGAGGCGGCGCGCCGCCTCGCGGGAGAGCGCGGTCGCCTCCTCGGCATTCGCCACCTTGGAGAGGAGAAGGGCGACACGGGCATGGGCCGTGGAGCGCCCTCGCGGCGTCCCGAGGTCCTCTTCCCCTAGGGTCCGCTCCAGGACGAAGTCGAGGACGCTCCTGGCCGCGTCGAGCCGGGACTGGAAGGCGGGGGCTCCCTCGGCCCGAAGCAGGCTGTCCGGGTCGTGCCCCTCGGGGAGGAGGGCGACCTTGATGGGGAAGTAGTCCGCCTTCTCGAAGGAGCCGGTGCGGGAGACGGTCCAGCCGAGGTTCCGCAGGTCCATGACGTCGGTGAGCATCTCCTCGAGCCGACTCGTGGCCTTCTGCCCCGCCGCGTCGGCGTCGAAGACGCTCACCACCTCGTCGGCGTAGCGGCGGAGGAGGCTGAGCTGGGCGGGGGTGAAGGCGGTGCCGAGGGCGGCCACCGTCTCCGTGAAGCCGTGTTGGTGGGCCATGAGGCAGTCGAGGTAGCCCTCGACGACGACGGCGCGGTTCTTCTGGCGCATGCTCTCCCGCGCCACGTCGAGGGCGTAGAGCATCTGCCCCTTCACGTAGAGCGCGGTCTCGGGCGAGTTGAGATACTTGGGCTCCTCGGCGCCCATGGCCCGCCCGCCGAAGGCGACCACGCGCCCCTGCAGATCGCGGATGGGGAAGAGGAGGCGCCCGCGGAAGCGGTCGTAGAAGCCGGGGGCGTTCTGTCGAGGCAGGGCGAGGCCGGCCGCCACCAGCTCGGTCTCGGTCACGCCCTCCCTCCCCATGTGCGTCAGTAGCGCGTTCCATCCCTCGGGGGCATAGCCGAGGCCGAAGCGCTTCGCCACTTCGAGATCCACCCCGCGGCCCTCCACGTAGGCGCGGGCCTTGGCGCCCTCTCGGGCCCAGAGGGCGTCGGTGTAGAACTGGGTCGCCAGTGTCATGACGCGGCGGAGGCCCTCGACCTTGCCCTCCGCCTCCGGCGTCCGCTGGGTTGGCAGCTCCACGCCCGTGCGTTGGGCCAGCGTGCGCACCGCCTCGGGGAAGGCGAGACGGTCCTGGCGCATGAGGAAGCCGAAGGCATCGCCGCCCACGCCGCAGCCGAAGCAGTGGAAGATGCCGCGCTTCGGGTTCACGGTGAAGGACGGCGTCTTTTCGCTGTGGAACGGGCAGAGGCCCTTCCAGTGCTCGCCCGAGCGCTTGAGATTCACGAACTGGCCGACGATCTCGACGATGTCCGCTCGCGAGCGGATCTCGTCGAGGACCTGCGAGGAGAAGCCTCCCGCCATCAGGATTGCCCGAGCACGGCCACTGTCGCGCCGGCGCCGCCCTCGTGAGGCTCGCCCGGACGATGGCTCAAGATCAGCGGGTGGGAGGCCAGCAACTCCTCGACGGCGCGGCGCAGCGCGCCCGTGCCCTTGCCGTGAATGACGCGCACCGAGGGGAGACCGGCCAGGAACGCATCGTCGAGGTACTTCTCGAGGAGATCGCGCGCCTCGTCGGTGGTGCGGCCGATGAGCTTCAGCTCGTTGGGGACCGTGGGGGCATCGGAGCTAGCCCCCTCACCCTGCCCTCTCCCCCGACGGGGGAGAGGGTTTGCGCGGGACCCTCGCCCCTCAGGGGAGAGGGTAGGGTGAGGGGCGGTGCTCCTGGAGCTGTCCGCTCGGCCGATGACTCGAAGGGCCTGGGCGGGCACCTTCACCGTGACCGAGCCCGCCTGCACCGTTGCCGTCCCGCCGTCCACCGCCAGCACGTCCCCCTTGAGCCCCAGGTGAGATACCTCTACTCTATCGCCCGCGGCCGCCGCGCGCCTGCCCAAGTCTACAGGCTCCGTCGGCCCCTCGACGGCGCGCGCCGCCTCACTCAGTCGCCTGCGGCTCTGCTCCAAGGACTCGCGCGTCCGATCCTCGCGCTTGAGGCGATCCCACTCCGCGTTCACCGAGCGACGGATCTCCGTGACCATGCGCTGCGCGTCGGCCTTGGCACGCGCGGTCACCTCCGCGGCCTGGCGGGTGGCCGCCTCGAGCTTCGCCTCCGCCCGCGAGAGTATGGTCGCGCTCTCCACCTCTCGCCGCTCGACCGTCTGCAGATGCTCCGCCTCCTGCCGGTCCCGCTCCTCCAGACGCTGCAGGAGCGCCTCGAGCTGGCGCCGCTGCGCCGAGCGATAGCTTTCCGCGCGCTCGATGAGATGCGGCGGCAGCCCCAGCCGCGCTCCGATGGCCAGCGCGTAGCTCTGCCCGGGCCGATCGTAGACAAGGTGGAAGGTGGGCTCGAGCCGCTCGGCGTCGAACTCCACGGAGGCGTTGCGCGCGCGAGGATGGCTGGAGGCGAAGCCCTTGAGCGGCTCCAGGTGCGTGGAGGCGACGCAGAGGGCGCCGCGCGCCGCCACCTCCTCGAGCACGGCCTGGGCCAGTGCCGCGCCCTCGTCGGGATCGGTGCCCGCCCCCAGCTCGTCGAGGAGGAGGAGCGAGCGGTCGTCCACCTGCTCGAGCGCCTCGCGGAGCTGCTTCACGAAGGCGGAGAAGGTCGAGAGGTTCTCGGCCACGCTCTGATCGTCGCCGATGATGGCGAAGATCGTGGAGAGCAGCGGCAGCCGCGCGCCCTCGCGCGCCGGCACGTGAAGTCCCGACTGTGCCATGAGGCAGAGGAGGCCGAGGGTCTTGAGCGCCACCGTCTTGCCGCCCGCGTTCGGCCCCGTGATGACGAGAAGCGGCTTGTCGCCACCGACGCGGAGATCCATCGGCACCACCGTCCGCTCGGGAGACTGCCAGGCCTGGGCAAGGAGGAGCGGGTTGCGCGCGCCCATCACTTCCGCGAGGCGTTCCTCGCCCACCAGAGGCAGACTCGCCTCCATCGCCTCCGCCAGCTCCGCGCGGGCGAAGGCGAGATCGAGGCGGCCCAGCTCCTCCACGAGCGTCTCGAGCTCGGGCAGGGCCTGCCGCACCTCGTCGGTGAGGGCCTGGAGCACGCGCAGCACCTCGGCGTCCTCCTCGCGCGCCGTCTGCACCAGCTCGTTGTTGTCGTCGACCACCGCCTCGGGCTCCACGAACAGCGTGGCCCCGCTCTGCGAGCGGTCGTGGACGATGCCCTTGAAGCGCGACTTCGCCTCCGCGCGGATGGGCAGGACGTAGCGGCCGTGCCGCACCGTCACGTAGCGCTCCTGGAAGATCAGATCGGCGCCGGCCCCGTGGAGGAAGCTCTCGAGCCGCTTCACGAGATCCCGCCGCTGCTCGCGCCCTTTCTGCCTCAGCTTGCGCAGAGCCGGGCTCGCCTCGTCCCGCACGCCGCCGTCCGTCTCGAGGGAGCGACGCAGCAGATCGGCGAGCGGCTTGAGCCGCGGCAATCCCGCCAGCGCGCGGGACAGCTCGGGCGCCTCCGCGGCGATGGAGCGGCCGTAGGCGGCGAGACGCGCGGCGGCGTCGAGGAAGGGGAGGAGCGCGGCGAGCTCCGCGCCCTCGGCCACGGAGCTGGGCACGCGCGCCTGCTTCAAGAGCTCACGAACGTCGGGAATCGACTCCCAGGGAGGGCTGCCCGTGACGGCCAGGGCTTGGCGGCCTTCACGTGTTTCCGAGAGGGACGACCTGATGGCGGGGAGATCGGCGCGGGGCTCGAGGCTGAGCGCTCGCTCGCGGCCCATCGGGGAGTGAGTATGCCGGGCCAGGATCTCCCTGACCCGGCTCCATTCCGCACTCCAGCCGGCCGCGACTAGTCGAAGAACCGCTCCCGTTTCTTGGCCTTCTTGCGCGCAGCCAGGGTCTTGCGCTTGCGCTTGACGCTGGGCTTCTCGTAGTGCTGGCGCTTCCTGAGCTCGGACATGAGCCCGGCCTTCTCGCACTGCTTCTTGAAGCGCTTGAGCGCGTTCTCGAAGCTCTCGTCGGGCTCGATGATTACCTTGGTCACCCGGAATTCACCCCTCTCGTTCCCTACCTGAAGCTGTGCCTGTATACCACGCCCCTATAGGCCTCGCAACTCATGCGCCCAGCCGGGAGGGGCGGGAGGGGGTGCCCACCCTGGACCACGCTGAGCCGCTCTCCCCGTGGCCACTCTGGCGAGCCACGAGATCACGCCCGAGCCTTCGACAGCACGCAGAAGATACGGGTCCAGGGTGAGCACCCCCTCCCACCCCTCCCTCTCCGCTGTAGCCCACCCCACAACTTCGGAGCCTCACCGCGTTTCTTGCGTGCCTCCCGGAATGGCCACGCGAAAAGGCGGGGGTGCTGCTCCCGTGGACCCGTATCTTCTGCGTGCAAGCGAAGCGCCACGCTAGGTCTCGTGGCTCGCCAGAGTGCCCACGGGGGAGCGCGACTCAGCGTGGTCCACGGG
>JBKOVG010000393.1:0-14822 GCA_046723845.1 Candidatus Methylomirabilota bacterium
CGTGGTCGCACCGGGGGAAGCACTACACGATTCCCGCGCGCGTGGAGTACCGCGGCTATCCGCTGAAGGAGATCACGGTGGTGCCGCGCCCCATCAATCTACCCGTAGAGATCTGGCAGCCCATCGCCTCCGGCAAGACGCTGCCCTACATCGCCTCGCGCGGCATCAAGGGCATGGTCACCCTGAACGGCGAGCGCATCTTCGACCAGGTGGTGCGCACGTATCAGACGGAGGCCGCGAAAGCGGGACGCCCGCTCGCGCTGGGACAGGACATCTGCTGGGGCGTGGGCCTGTACCTCGCCGACACCGTGGAGGAAGCGGTGGAGCGCGTGGAGCCGTATCACGACGAGCGCTACAAGTGGTTCGCCCCCTTCGGCTTCGTGCGCTACGCCGACGAGGAAGGCCGCTCGTGGGGCACGCCAGGCGCGCCCGCGCGCGTGCCGAGCATTCGCGATGGCGTCGCGCAGCGCGCGTGGCTGTGTGGGCCGCCGCGCCTCGTCATCGACCACATCAAGGAGTTCGAGGCGCGCTATCCCGGTCTCGAGCACATGATGATTCACTGGGCGGAGGGCATGGGCTCGAAGGAGTTCAAGGAGCAGCTGTCGTGGTTCGCGCGCGACGTGATGCCGGCCTTCGTCGGTCGCCGCTAGGCCGATTTGACACCCCCGGGGGGTATACCCCCACCCGGTAGCGCCCCCTCGTAGAGGGGCCCCCAGGGGTTGTATTTTTCCCTTGCGCTCCCTCGTAGCCCGGCGATAATACCCTCGGCCCTACGGGAGGCGCCGGGCAGCGAATCCCAAACTCACTCGACGGAGGAGAGAGCGAATGGCAAAGAAGAAGGCGGCTTTCGGTGGCTACTCAATCAACTTCAAGGGATGCAAGGACAGCATGGAGTCCGTGATGGGGTCGTCGCCCATCGGCCCCTCCGAGATGACCAAGAAGATCTGGGGCTACGTCAAGAGGAAGAAGCTCGCCGGCAAGAAGTAGGCCCGCCACGCTCGACCGGATCGTCCTGAGCCTGCCCGGCGCCTCCAGGACGCTCCGGTCCTCTTGACGGCACCCCCGCCGACCGACGACACTGCCGACATGGACGCCATCCTCTACGATCGCGCCTGCAGCTGTCCCTCGTCGGAGCTGGCCCGCCGCGCGCTCCGGAAGGCCGGCGTGGCGTACGAGAGCCGGCCGCTCGACACCCATCCCGTCGACCGCGAGGGCGCCCTCCGGCTCGCGCGGAGCGCCCGCCGCTTCCTCGTCAAGGACGGTGACGGCTTCGTCCAGCACGATGCCTCGCGCGAGCCGGTGAGCGAAGTGCAGGCCCTCGCCTGGCTCCTCCACGAGGACGGTTTGCTCCGCGTGCCCGTACTGGTGTGCGGAGACATGCTCGTGCGCGGCTACACCGACAAGCTGTACGAGCGGGCGCTCGCCGAGCTGCCCTCCGCGAAGGGCGAGGAGCGCTGAGCGCCTAGCCCAGCTTCGCTGGGATCTCGTCGAGGCCTCGCACCTCGAGATCCGGCGAGACGCCGAGCCGATCCATGGGGGCGGCGAGGCGATTGCACCAGCAGCAGCGGTAGCCGAAGGCCTTGGCCCCCGACACGTCCCACGCATTCGACGACACGAAGAGGATCTCGTCCGCGGCCAGCCCGAAGGCCCGCGTGCCCAGCTCGTAGACAGCGGGGGACGGCTTGTAGGCCTGCACGGCGTCCACCGAGAGCACGTGACGGAAGACACCGCCGAGCCCGCTCGAGGCCACCGCGGCCTCCAGCATGCGAGGCGAGCCGTTGGAGAGGATCCCGAGGGGCGTGCCCGCCATGGCCGCCAGTGCGCCTTTCACCTCGGGGAAGGTGGCGAGGGAGAGATAGGCGTCCATCAGGCGGCGCACGGCGTCCTCTGCCGCCCGAATGCCGAGGCGCTCGAGGGCGAACCTTAGCGCGGCCTCCGTCACCGTCCAAAAGTCCTCGTAGCGGCCCATGAGCGTCCGCAGCCAGGTGTATTCGAGCTGCTTCTGCCGCCAGAGGGTGGAGAGCGCCTGGGGATCGGCGGTAACGGCGCGGCCGGCTTCGACCACGGAATGGACGTCGAAGAGCGTTCCGTAGGCGTCGAAGACAATGGCCCTGGGTCTGGCCATGGATCAGCCTCCGGCCGGGATGACGGGTCCTAACGGGGCGAGACGCCGAGATGCTTCACGGCCACGGAGGCCTGGCGTCTCCGCTCGTTCGGACGACGCGTGGGCGCGGGCGTGGGCCGCTTCGGCTCGGGGGGCATCTCGAAGCCGGACTCGACGAAGCCGTACCGCAGGAGCTGCTTGGCGTCGCGGAAGGACAGGCTGCGCGTCTGCGCTCCGAGCACGATGAGGAGGAAGCGCTGCCCCTCGCGCCACGCGGCGATGGCGAGGTTGTAACCTGCCTCGCGGGTGAAGCCCGTCTTGAGGGCCTGCACGCCGCCGGGGTCCTGGAAGAGCGGGATGCGCCGGCTGTGCACGCGGCCGCGGTACACGAAGCTCGCCCCACCCAGGAGCGGGCGCGAGGAAGGGTAGTCTTGGACGAGGTGGCCGATGAGGCGCGCCATGTCCTGGGCCGTTGTCCGTTGGTTGGGGTCGGGGAGGCCGTGGGCGTTGGCGAAGTGGGTGGAGCGCAGGCCCAGCTCGGTCGCCTTGGCGTTCATGCGCTCCACGAAGGCTTCCTCGCTGCCGCCCAGGTGCTCGGCCACCGCGGTGGCCGCGTCGTTGGCGGAAGCGATGGCCACCCCCTCCAGGAGGGTGCGGAACGGCACCTCCTCCCCGGCGCGCAGCCCCATGCGATAGCGCGGGGTCTCCGCGGCCCGCCGGCTGATGCTCACCATCCCGTCCCACTGCGCGCGGCCCGCCTCGAGGTCCTCGCAGGCGAGGTAGAGCGTCATGAGCTTGGTCAGGCTCGCGGGGGCATGATCCTCCGACGGGTTCTTGGCGAAGAGCACGGTGCCGTTGGGAGCCAGAAGCAGGGCGGACTCCGCGCTCAGACGCATGGGCCGATCGCTCTGCGCATGAGCCGGGGCCGCGCTGAGGAGCAACGCGGACACGATCGCGACGAGGCAACGCACTGGAGTCGATTGTACTGGCAGCCCGCGCGGGCGGCCAAGCAAAAAGCCTAGCGAACGGCTCGTTTCAGCTCCGGCGACGGCTTGAACTTCGGCGCCCGCCCGCCCGCCACGTTCATCGGCTGCCCCGTGCGCGGGTTCTTGCCCTTGCGTGGCTTGCGGCGAGTGACGGAAAAGGTTCCAAATCCCACCAGGGTGACGGGCTGGCCGCGCTTGAGCGAGGCGCGGACCGATGCAAGCATTGCGCGGAGCGCGCGATCGGCGGCGGCCTTGGTCCAGCCGCTCTCTGCGGCCATGGAGGCGACCAAATCCGCGCGGGTCATGCGAAGAGACGTGACGTCGTCATATCGGGCGGGCGGATGCTAGCAGAGGCGCCGGAGAGGGTCAAGGCCGCGGCCATCCCGCGGACGAGCGGGTGATGGTATGGTGGAAGAATCGTGAAGAAGGTCATGCTCTTCACCATGGAAGGCATCGCGGACGGTGAGGCCGCGCTCGCCTTCTTTCAGTCGCGCGGGGCCGCGGTGGAGGTGCGCGACGTCGGCCGCGATCCCGGCGCGAGCCAAGACGCCTTCCGGCTCGCCGGCCGCCTCGCCGTGCCCACCGTTCTCCTCGACGAGCGCGTGTTCCTAGGCTTCAGCGCGCATCGGGAGGAGATCGAGACCCTGATGCGCGAGTGAATTCGTTGCGGTGAAGGAAGAACGGTGAGCGAAAGTCGGCCTGCGAGCTCAAGAGGCTAGGCCAGCGCACCATCCAGGAGGATCACATGCCCCAGCAAGTCTGCAACGGAGCGACTCTTCAATGCAGCATGGGCATGGTACCCAGCAGTCTGGTCGTTCTGCCGGTGAATCGGGTCACGACGGGTAACCAGCCCGACGCCAACATCATGGATCACGTGCCCATGGTGAACATCATGCCGTTCGGGATGTGCATGTCACCGGCGAATCCGGCGGTCGCTGCGGCCACGGCCGCGGCGCTCGGCGTGCTCACGCCGATGCCTTGCCTTCCCGTCACGACCGCGCCCTGGGTCCCCGGCGCGCCAACCGTGATGCTGGGCAGCAATCCCACGCTCGACAACACGTGCACGCTGATGTGCATGTGGTTGGGTGTGATTCAGGTGGTGAGTCCAGGCGAGTTCACCGTGTCAGTGCCATAGTTTGGATCGGCGATGCAGGACAAGAGTGCCGCCGCCACCGCCCAGGATCTTCCGGCTGTTCCTCGGCAGGCTGCCTCGGCGCCGCGGCACGCCACCGGCTCTATGAGGACACGATCGACGGCTGGTGAGCCGGCGCCTTGGACGGCATTACATGTCCCAGACCGCCTCCCGTCGCCGCCCTGCAAGGCGGCGCGCTGGTCGTGCCCTTCACCAACCGGAAGAATGCGCCACTGCTCTCCACAAGCTACCCACTGGTGGCTCGGATGAACAACCTCCTGACACTTCACAGCTAGCGCGGCGGCTGGGCGTGATCGCATAGGTTCCGTGGAGTGACCGGCCGGCCACACCATTGACACTGGCTGGCGCAACGCGCACAATCCCGCCACGTGCGCGACCCTTCGCGGCGTTCGCTGGCGCGCTCCACCCAACGGAGGGCATCGACATGACCTCCAAGCAGCTCAAGGCTATCTTCCCCAACGCGGACGACGACTATCTGACGAAGGTGGCCACCGAGCTGAACGGCATATCAGCCGGCGGCGGCCTGGACACGCCGCTACGACTGGCGCATTTCTTTGCCCAGGTGCGGCAGGAGGCCGGCGCTGCGCTGGAGGCCGGCGGCGAGAGTTTGAACTACAGCCCCGACGTCCTCAAGAACACCTTTCGCTACTATGCCGACCATCCGGCGGAGGCGATCACCGACGGTTATGTGCGCGATCCGCTCACCCACCGGATCACCCGCGCTGCCAACCAGGAGGCCATCGCCAACAAGGCCTATGCCAACCGCATCGGCAACGGCGACGTGGGCAGCGGCGACGGCTGGCGTTTCCGCGGCCGCGGGTTCATCCAGGTGACCGGACGCGCCAACTACGCGGCCATCGCCAACCAGTACAAGACGTTGTATGCCACCGACCCGGTGGATTTTGTCGGCAAGCCCGAGCTGATGGCCGACTTTCCCTATACGCTACGCTCGGCGGTCGCCTTTTGGGTGCTGCATGGCCTGCAGAAATTGGCCGATGTGGGAGCCACCGATGCGGCGGTGGACAGCATCACCGCCGTCGTCAATCCCAAGACCGACAGCAAGGCCGACCGCCGCGCCAATTTCGCGCTCGCCCAGAATGCCCTGCGCAGCTAGACCTCGCGGCGACCCCGGCCACGTGTTGCGGGCCGGCATGCTGGCCGCAGTGCTGGCCACGCTGGGCTGCGCGCAGGCGCCGGCGGCCGATCTGCAGCCGGCCGCCGCCACGCTGTGCACGGCCGACGAGCTGGTGGTGTTTTCGTGCGTGCTGGGGCCCGAGCTGGTGTCGCTGTGCGCGACGCGACAGGCCGGCGTGATCAGCGCGCTGAGCTATCGCGAGGGCCAGCCCGGCCGGGTCACACGCAGCCACGTGGCCAGGGCCGACAATGGCCAGCGTTTTCAGGGCACTGTGTCGACACTGGCACCGCGCGCGCTAGTGCGCCAGGTATGGTTCGAGCGCGACGGGCTGAAGGTACTGCTCAGCGAGTGCGTGGGCGGTGACTGCCCCCAGCAGGCAGCCCAAGCAGTATGGCGCGGTGACCAGCTGCTGTCTGTCCGGCGCTGCCAGCGCAGCGCCGATGACCGCGCCTGGTTCTCGCGTGAGCTGGTGAAGTTTGGTGCGGACGCTGCGAGCAGCCGCGCGGCCAGCCCGCTGCTGCAGCTCGACGACATCGACAACGGCATCGAGGCGGCCTACCCCATGGGCGGCAAGCTGCAGCAGTGAACGATCGCCCATCGGGTAGGCCGCCTCGGTCATTCCGGCGCGACCTTGGCGTTCTTCACCACCGTGGCCCAGCGCGGCTTTTCGGCGACGATCAGCTGGGCAAAGTCCTGCGCGTTGCCGCCGGCGATCTCGTTGCGCTGGGGGCGGGAACTTGGGGACGTAGAGAAAGGGGCGGTTGGCCTCGGGCGACACCCGCTCGGCTGTGGCATCGGCTCTTTGGGGAGCCGGTGTTCGAATCAGGGTGGCCCTTCATGTCGCGTTGACGGGGTCCAAGGACGGGGCGACGGCCGCCGGAGGGTGCTAGAGTTGGCTACGCTCTCAACAATGGCCGAAGCGTGGTCCCATGCTTCTCGGTCACCCGAAACGAGCGGTTCCCCGCTCGATGGAGGATCAGCGTGAACCCACAGAACGCCATTGTGGCTCTGATTCACGATCAGCTCGGACAGACCCTGGCGCGTGTCTTCTCGAACGGGGTGGGCAAGGACATCCTCGACATCCGCACCAATGAGGGTGACTCCCTGCTCGGCCAACTGACCGGCCCGGGCGAAGGCCCTCCGCGGATCTCCATCGGGTTCGGTCTGGACATCGTCGGCACCTCCATCTCGACGCTGCTGAACGCGCTTCCCACGCCGGTGGGGGGTCCCTTCGCGCTGCTGAAGGGAAGAGATCTCTCCGATCTGGCGGACGGCGTTCGCAAGGCGCTCCGGGGACAGCTCGGCCTGCTCGAGAAGCAACACGAGACCATCGTCGGGCTCATCGTGGCTCAGAACCCTGGAGATTTGCGCGAGGCCGCAGACAAGCTCTTCGCCGGAGTGCTCGATGGGCTCGGGGGCGCGGCGGGAGGCGGCGGACCGGTGGGGGAGAGCGTGAGTCGCTTGCGCCAGCTGGTGGGAGGGGACGTGGGCATCGCCTTGCCCTTCGCCACCATCCTCAACGCGGTACAGCGCGCCGGCCAGGACGCCGCCGCGGTTCCCCAGAGCGTCGAGCGCGGCTTGCTCGACTACTTCTTCACCGCCGACGGGTACAAGACGGTGGACCGTGAGAACGTGGTGGCGCCGGTTCACGTGTCCGACATCAAGGACGCGGTGGTTGGCGCGGTTCAGCAGCGAGACCTCAGCGGGACGCAACTCCGGGGCCTGTTCTCGAAGACGACGGCGGAACGATACCTGCGCGACATCATCCGGATCATCGTGGAATGTGCGTACGATGCGGCGCGACACGTGACGGATCCGAATGGTCGCTTCGGCACCGTGGTGTCCGGGCTCCGGAGCCGAGCGTCGCAGGCCAAGCCGGCCGACGCGATCGAGCGACAGTTCGTCACGTGGTTCAGGGGATTCGCGTCGATGGCCGAATCGGCGGCGATGCGGGCGGTGGAGGTGGGCACGCAGGGCGTGTCCGAGTTCCAGACCAATCCCCTGATCGCGGCGGCGGCCGGATCGTTCGCCGGGACGGTCGGGCGCAAGCTCGCCCAGGATTCTTTCCTGACGATCTTGACCACCGAGCTGGAGAAGGCACCCGCGCGTACCTAGCGATCCGGCAAAGGCAGTCCACACACGGGAGGCATCTCATGGCGAGAAAGCTTGTGGTGTGCTGCGACGGCACGTGGAACACCCCACGGACGGAGACGAACGTCTTCCGCACGTACCGCTTCCTGCGCGAGGGTCTGGGCACCCCGGCGGAGACCGGCCGTGGGGACGGGGTGAGAACGTGCTCGGGGCGCGCCGCGGACGGCTCCGAGGTGATGCTCTTCTACGACGCGGGGGTCGGCACCGACTGGTTCTCCCGGCTCCTCGGCGGAGGCGCCGGGTCCGGTCTCTCCGACAACGTCCGGGACGCCTATCATTTCTTGGGACACCATTTCGTGCCCGGCAGCGAGATCTACCTGTTCGGATTCTCTCGCGGGGCCTATACCGCGCGCTCCCTGTGCGGGTTCATCAAGGCCGCGGGTCTCCTGGACAAGCCGAGTCCCAAGGACGTGTGGCGCATCTACATGGATCGCTACGTGTTGGCCGGGCCGGGCTCAACCGGAGTCGTGGCCCGCCCGTCCGGATGGGACGTCGACCGGATCCGCGTCTGGTTCGCCAAGAAGGCGGGCGAGGCGGTGGGCCACCTCGGCGGCGACGTGGCGGCGCTGCCCACTCACGGCGACGTGCAGATCAAGTTGATCGGTGTCTACGACACGGTGGGCGCCCTCGGCGTGCCGATCCCGGCGGCGTCGCGGGTCAACGAACCGATCGTCGGCTTCCACAACACGACCCTGGGGGACACGGTGGAGAACGCGGTGCAGGCCCTCGCTGTGGACGAGAAGCGTGGGCCCTACGTTCCCGCGCTCTGGACCCAGGCCGCCGACGCCGTGGCCCTCGCCGGGCAGAGCGTGCTCCAGGTGTGGTTCCCGGGCGTGCACTCCGACATCGGCGGCGGCTACCACGACAAGGGCATCGGGGACATTACGTGGGACTTCATGATGCGCCAGGCCGCCGACCGGGGGTTGGTGATCGATCCCGTCCGACGCACGCCGGAGGTGAAGATCGAGACGCTGCCGCTCCAGCACGAGTCCTTCGACCGAGCCTGGAGAGACCTCAGCACCAAGTGGAACCTCATCCCGGAAGGCGTGCGCACGATCGGGCCCACCACGACCGGGCCCGCGGGAGAACCGCTCCGGGTAGCGCCGAAGGTGATGCTCCATCCGTGTCTGGTCAGCCGCATCGGCAAGCGGTGCACCATGATCCTCGACGAGAAGGAGGACCGCCGCCAGGTGGGTGACTACGTGCCCGCCAACGTGAAGGCGGACACGCTGCCCGTCTTCGCCTGACTCGTCCCGAGGAGGTCGCCGTGACCGCTGAGAGTTGGCTCCGCGAGGTCTTAGCAGAGGCGGGACTGGCGCTACGCGATTTCGCATCCGAACACCCAGTGGAGCGTCGCAAGCTCGACATCCTCGAGGCCACGCCAAGGCCTTCTGACAGCCCCGCCCCTCCCGAGTCCGGCGCCGCCGCGTCCTGATCGGGTCGGCTCGGGATCGCGGGGGACGCCGTCGTGCCTGCGCCGCGAGGTCGCATCGACGCTGATTCGGCCGGCCACAGGCCGATTGACGCCGGCGGTCTGTCTGGCCTAGCATGTCGCTCATTCGGGCCGGCTCGCTTGGCCCGCGAGAAGACCGCTCATGTGCGCTGTGGCAGCGGCTTCTCTGGGCCGGCGTCCGAGTACGGGAAACTATGTCACGGGGAGGGAGGCCACGGCGGGGGCTCACGCCGCCGGAGCGTTCTAATGTTTCCTGCCCGCACGACGTGAAGCCACGAATCTTTCTCGCCAGCTCAACGCCCGCCAAGAAGCGGATGCATGACATCGCCGGCTGGCTGAAGGACTGGGATGCCGAGCCGCTGCCTTGGGACAAAGTCGGCTTGTTCCAGCCCGGCGATTACATCCTCGAGCGCCTGCTCGACATCAGTCAGAACGTGGATGGCGCGCTGATGTTGTTCGGCGACGAGGATCGCGAGTGGTACCACGAGGGCGCGCAGCCCCAGCCTCGCGACAACGTGCTCATCGAGTACGGGATCTTTGCGAGCCAGCTGGGACGCGATCGCACCGTCGTGTGCCGCATCGGCGACCCGAAGAACGCCAGTGATCTCGCTGGTCTCATCTTCCTGCAGTTCGGCGGTGCACGAGCGAAAGACGATGACGCCCGGAGCAGGCTGCGGGACTGGGTGCGCAAGCTGCCCGAGTTGACCATACAGGCGCGAGACGCCGACAGGGCGCGACGCGAAAAAGCGAACGCACCGGCGGTTGCCAGCGTCGACGCGATCTACCGGCCGCCATGGGATGCCACGCGCGAAGTGCGAATCCAGACAGGTCCGCTCAAGGACCTTCGCGGCATCGACGTCATCGTCTGCTCGGAGAACACCGATCTCCAGCCGGCCCGCTTCTACGACCGCAGCATGTCGGGCATGCTGCGCTATCTCGATGCCGAGAAGAACAGGATGAGCCTGCGCGTGAAGCGCGACGCGTACCTGGAATCGTTGACCGCTGCGATCAAGAGCGAGGACGTCGAGCTGCCGGTGCTGCCCGGATCGGTGCTTCCAGTGCCGACCTCCGGTTTGAAGGCTCAGGGGACGAAGTTCGTGTTCCAGGCAGCTGTCGTCGAAGGAAAAGTCGGACAGGGCTATCGGGGCAGTGAAACCGCAATCGACGATGCGGTCCGAAACAGCTTCGCGCGGTTCGCCGAGTTGTCGGCGCTCGAGCCGCTCGAGTCGATCCTCTTCCCGATGTTTGGCGTGGGGTCGGGACGCCTCGGAGAGGATGCGGTCGCCGCGGAGATCGTCGGAGCGATCGACAAGCACCTGCGGACGACGCCGCAGATCAAAGTCGTGTACCTGTATGCGTTTGTCGAGCCGCATCGCGCGGCATTTCGGAACGCGGCGGAAACCGTCCGCTGGGTGAAAGGGTAGGCCACATGCTGGCGCTTCCCGATCGCTTGAACCTGAGCATCGGCCACTCGTGCTTTGTCCGCTGCGCTGGCTGCTACAGCAAGTTCGGGCGAACCGCACCTGACCTCGCACGCTTTGAGCTCTCGGTCGCGCGCTTCGTCGAGTGCGGGATCCGAGCAGTGACCGTGTCTGGCGGCGATCCGCTCAGGATTCCCGGACTTCTTCAGTTCCTCGGCCGGCTTCGCGCCGTCGGGATCGAGTCGATCAAAGTCGATACCGTCGGAACCGCGCTTCTGCCTGGCTCGGCGGAACGAGTGCCGCTCGCGGGTCTTCTCGATGCGGCGGATATCGTTGGCCTTCCGCTCGACGGGTGGTCGGAGCAATCAGTGCGTTGGTTCCGGGAGGGCCGGCCGCGGCTCTTCGGCGAGACGCTCGAAATCATCGAAGCGGTCCGACAGGCTGACGCTCGCTGCGACCTCTACATCAACACGGTGCTGCACCGCCTCAACGTGACTGACGCCAGCCGGATTCTCGACATCGTTCGCGGCCTCGAGATCGTGCGGCGATGGAACATCTTCCAATACACGCCGACCGATCAGGCGCGATCGGAGGTGAACGATCGGCTGGCGATCTCGGACGCCACGTTTGCATCGGCGGCGCGCCAGCTCAGAGCTGCCGCTGGTGGTCATGGCGTGGAGATCGAGTGCGCGTCCGTCCGCGACCGCGTCGGCAAATATCTGCTGGTCAACAGCGGCGGCGACGCCTGGATGCCGGATATCGACGGTCGAACCGTTCCGCTCGGCAACGTGTGTGGCCGCGAGCGTGAAGTGCTCCTCGCGTGGCGTGACGTGTCGGAAGAGCTGACCTGCCTCGTGCGATGATTTTTCTCTCTTACGCACGGGAAGATCGGTGCGGGGCGCACGCGCTGGAGACTCACCTGCTGGGCGCTGGTTATCCCGTGTCGAAAGACGAGCCGATGCCGGAGTCCAATGCCTTCTGGCGGCGCGACGTTCTGGCGTCACTGCGCGCTTCGCACGTCCTTCTCATCGTCTGGTCCAGAAATGCGCTCGCGTCGCCGTGGGTCGATCAGGAAATCCGCGCCTTCGACGGTGTGCGCGTGTGGTACGCAGTCGATGACGCGGCCGTTCCTCACGATCCCGAGCGCGACATTGTCGCGCGGGCCGCAGGCCAACTGGCTGGCGTGTTGTCGATGTTCGTCTCTACGCAGAGACCGAGCGCCCACCGACCGCCTGCCGTCAGCGAAACATGGCGCCGGCGTGAAGCGCTGACGCGCGCGAGCGAGGCGCTACGCCGGTTTGGGACCAGGACGCCTCCACCGCGCCTCGTGCGTGAGCTGTCTGAGGGTCACCTCGTGATCGAGGAATACGACGCCGCGTTTCGACGGCTGGCTGGCGACGTGTTCCTTCTTGACCGTCCGGTCTCCGCGCGGCAGTACCGCCGGTTTCTCGACGAGGCGCGGCTGCCACGCCATCCGGCGATTGATGTCGCGGAGTCGCGGGACGAACTTCCCGTCTCCGGTGTCTCGTGGTTTGAAGCGATCGCCTGTTCGGCGTGGCTCGGCGGCACGTTACCGACGGAGGAGGAGTGGCAGCAGGCCGCTGCAGCCGGGCGGAACGTCCGCTACTCCACGGCGTCGGGCGACATCGATCCAAGCCTGGCGTGGTTCGGTTGCGACTTCGGGAGCGACGGTCCGCGTCCTGCGTCGAACTACGCGTGCAATCCCGCGGGTTTTTACGGCATGTGCGGAAACACGTGGGACTGGTGCCGAACGACGTGGGCGGGCCACCGCGTGATTCGTGGCGGCTCGTGGATGGACCGCCCCGCGTTCTGCACCGTGGGTGCCCGCTATCGCAACGCACCGCTTGACCGCGACTGCACCGTGGGATTCCGGATTCGCATCCGGGCAAGAAAGCACAGGAGTGGACACTATGAGCTCATCCGACCGGGAATTCCTCGCTAGCCTCGAGGGCCTGCCGCCGCGCGAGCGGGCAGCCGAGGCGGTCGCCATGCCGATCAAGCTCGCCCCTACTGCGGTAGAGCGTGGGAAACTGCGAGACGTCCGGCGATTGACTCCTCGTGTAGACTCAAAGCATGATCCCGTTGGGCCGATTCCTCCTCGTCGCGCTGGCACTGCTGGCGTGCTGGTGGGGGACTGCGCTCGCCGTTGACGCCTCCAGGGCCGATCAGCCGACGGTCCCGATCTCGCGTTCGGTCCCGGACCTACGCTTGTCGGTCAGTGACATGCCGGGGGAGACCACCCTGCGGCTTCCGCTGTCCCCCGAGAACGCCCTGCTCTACGGCCTGTTGAGCCCGTATCTATCGCTGGGGGCGAGCACGTCGCCCAGCATGCCCTGGAACTCGTCGCTTCCGTCGAGCCTGCGGAACGACCCCGAGGAGCCCGAGAGCGACCTCCGGCTCGGGGCGGGATTCGCTCTACCGCTGTCAGATCGCGCGCAGCTTTACGGAGAGTACCGTTTCCTGCGCGGGCGTCTGGACCCCGGCGTCGGCCGAGGGCTGCTCCAGCGCGAGCCGGATTCCGCGGACTTCCGCGCCGGCTTCTCGATCCGCCTGAAGTAACGGGCCGCCGCTGCTCGCCGCTGCACTCAGGTCCGCACGAACTCCTCCTTCGCCTTCTGCAGTTCGGCGGGCTGCGCCACGAGGTCCAGCGCGGTCATGGCCAGTGCCTTGGCGGGCCGCGAGGATTTATGGTCCAGACACTCACTCCTCGTCAATCGGATCCACTGCTCCGCAAGCGCATTCACCCGCGGCACCCTCACGGGGGGTCCGGATCCGTTTGACGCCGAGACGTTGCACGCGGCGATCAAACTCGATCCCGAACCGCCCGTCCCGGTCACGGATCAGGTGCCGCGGCGGGTCCCGGTCCCAGCCACACGCGTCCACGACCTGCTGGGCCGTCCATTCGGCAGTGAGATGCTGTGGCATCGGCGTCCGAGAATTGCCTCGTTATGTCACCCCGACCGGCCCCTCGCCCGCCAGGCGATGACCGCCGGAGGAGCCGAATGTTGGCTACGCTCTGAAGTAGGCTCCCTACGACCTGGTGACGTGAGCGGCGGTGAAGGTGCTCGGGTCCCTGACCATCGGGACCGTAGAGAAGGGACCCCATGGCCTCGAACGACCTACCTGACGTGGTCATCGTCGGAGCTGGGATCGGCGGCAGCGCACTAGCGGCCGCACTCTCGATCCAGGCTTGATCGAATGCCTGCCCGAAGTCATCGAGGCGGTCCGAGGGAAGATTCCCGTGCCCATCGACGGCGGCTATCGTCGCGGAACGGACATCTTCAAGGCGCTCGCCCTCGGCGCGCGGGCCGTGTGCATCGATCGGCCTTTTGGCTTTGGCGTGGCTGCGTTCGGTCAGCCGGGCGTGGAGAAGGTGCTGGGCCTACTCACTCGCGAGCTCGAGCTCATCATGAGGCATGCGGAGTGACTTCGCTCGCCCGGCTGGATCGAAGCTTCCTCGGGCGACGACGATGAGGTGCGCCCGGCCAGCCGGATGCGGTTCCTCGCCACGACCGAGGCTCTGTTTGACTTGAGACATGAGCACTGTCAGGATCGTCGCGACATGCCAGGGAGTTATCCGCGCGTCGGCAGGGCGCCCTGGTGCCACCAGCGTCCGAGAACAATGACGGGGAGATCCTGGCCCCGCGTGCTCGTGCGCCCCTTCGTCTTCGCCGCCTAGGAGGGCCACATGGCTGAGAAGGTCATGGTCATCGTCCCGCGGACGGCACCGGCACTCTACGCTTACCTGAAGGGAAAGTTCGCCGAGGACCCGACGATCTCGGTGATCCAGGACCGGCGGAGCGGAGAGCGACGGCGGCGCAATGACGCGCCAGCCACTGAGCGACGGCGCGGCGATCGGCGTCGGGCAGACGAGGCCCATGCCATCGTGGTGAGAGAGCCGTAGCACAGGGAGTGAAGTCGCAGGAGAAGCATGGCTGTCACCGCGCTCGAGCAAGCCCTCTCCCGACTGGCCCGTGAGGGTGAGCTCTACGAGCGGCTCCCTCCGGACCGCGTCCGCTGCTATGCCTGCGACCACCGCTGCCTCATCCTTTCCGGCCAGCGCGGCGTCTGCAAGGTGCACTGGAACGAGGGTGGCCGCCTCATGGTACCCGCCGGCTACGTGGCGGCGCTCCAGCTCGATCCCGTGGAGAAGAAGCCGTTCTTTCACGCATTCCCCGGATCGCGCGCGCTGTCCTTCGGCATGCCGGGATGTGATCTGCATTGCTGTGGCATCGGCTCTTGGAGCGCTGCCGGCGTCCGAGTCTGGCAGATTGCGTCATGGGGACAGGGACCCCGAGGGGGGCAACCGCTGCCGGAGGGGCCTAGTGTTGACCATCCTCTCGCTGCCTCGATGCTCCGCGCCATCTACTTCATGCTCCAGCGCGGCGTGCCCTACTG
>JBKOVG010000313.1:0-16512 GCA_046723845.1 Candidatus Methylomirabilota bacterium
GCGTAGGAGCGGTGTTTCACTATCTCGCTGATCTGTGTCTTCATCACACCTAACGCTAAATTGGCCGAAGACTGGGCGGTCTCTATGTGCGACTGGGTCTCGTTGGCCTGCGACACATACGCCAGGTACTGAGATATTTTGCCGCCGGGCTTCACCCCAGTCGCCTTCTCGGTCTCGGCAGCGAGCGCCGCAAAATAGTCCTTTCGGGCCTGGAGCGCGAGCGCCAGTTCGCCCATTGCGCCGGAGAGTTGCTCGAGCTGTCCTTCGACCGTTAACATCGAACCGGTCAAGCTCAGCTCGGCGTCCATCTTTTTCGCATGCTCCTCCGCACTCTTGGCCTTCTCAATCTCTTGCTTGGCCTTCTGGATATCTTCCTTGTACATCTCGGTCATGATGAATTCGTGGGCCGCCCAGCTCCAGGCGCGCGGACTGGCGGTCTTCACCTCCATGCCGTCCGGATCTCCGGCCAGCGGCGCCGTCGAGGCCGTGGGCTCGGGCACGGGCCGTCCAGAAACGACCACTCGCCCGCGCCACCGGGCGCGCGGGGCCGAAGTGCAACGGGCGGTGGCGCGGATGGATGGCAGGAACGCCGCCGGGGCCGGGATCTCCTGCTCTACCTCGAGGCGATCACCCAGATATCAGCAGGCGGGCCCACGTCTTCGAACCGACGATGCCGTCTGGCCGAAGACCCTGGCTGCTCTGAAAGGCCATGACGGCCTTCTGCGTCCGGGTTCCGAAGTCGCCGTCCGGGTTGAGCCCGCTCCCGCTGACCTCGTTGAGCAGATTCTGAAGCTTCCGGACCGCCTCCCCCTTGCTGGACAGGCGGAGCGTCGGCTGAACCGATGCAGCGGTCTCGGGCCCCTCCAGCTCCGTGACCGGGTTCGATGCGCCGGTCGGGGTCGCCTCAGCGAGATGGCCGGTGCACTTGGGGTCGATGTTGCCGGCCTGGGGGATCGTGCCGTTGGCGTTCACGTCGGCGCGGCGCTCGTTGGGGTCCTCGCAGATCGGACCCTTCGCGGGGTTGTCCGGCGTGTCGGGGCACCCGACCGTCTGGGCGCCGAGCTCGCCCAGTGACAGGGCCTTGAGCTTCGGCGTGTTGCCGGCGAAATTGCGAAGAATTCCTTCCACCCGATCAGCGCGCCGCTTGCCGAGTTTGAGATTGTTGGCCTGCGTATCGGTCTTGCTGGCGCGCCCGGTGACGACCAGGTTGCCGCGCCCCTCCTCGATGTCTTGCCTGACCTTCGGGTGAAGGCCGAAGAAGAAATCGCGGATGGCGCGGATCTGGCCGTCCTCGTTCTCGAAGACGTCCTTGCCAACCTTGAACGGACCAAACCGTGCGCTGCAATCGTAGTCGGCATCGGCAGGCACGGGATCGACCACGAGGTTCACCGTGAAGAGGCGGGCCTGGGTGCTGCCACTGCCGCCGACGGTGACCAGTGTCGGTTGCTCCTGGACTGTTCCACCCGTTGGCAGCAGAGTCCGGAGGTTGTCGACCGGAATCAGCATGCGGGCGCCCGGTCCGTTCTGCGACGGCGCCGGCGGCAAACCGCTGAAGACCAGCTGGCCCGCCGCATCGGAGGTGAACGTCGTGGTCATGATCGCTCGTGCGTTGCCGACGAGCTGTCCGCTGTTCGGGGCGGCCCCGCCGCCGCCACCCTTCTTGCAAGCGTCGAGCGCCTGCCGGACCGCCCGTACCGCGGCACCGACCCGTTGCTGAAGGAAGCCAATGGCCTGTGGCACGCCGGGAATGAAAAAAAGAACGAAACAGGCCAGGCTGAGGTTGCGCGCATTGAGCAGCGACAGGAGCTTGCCACACGGGTCGAGGGCCGCATCGGTGATCTCGTCGAGCAGGGGTCGTATCGCCTCGGGGTCTACCCGGACCAGCTGCCGGCACCGTGCAACCAGGGCCGCGGGTGGCTCGATCTTGATGTTCGGGACGAAGGGAAGCGGAATCGGGATTTCAAACGTGAGGGCCCGACGCAGGATCTCACACAGGTCGCAGTTCCCCGGCACCGGCCCCGGGCCCGACTTGTTGAACCACTGCATGGCAACGTCCAGCGTCACCGTGCCACTCGAGCCCCGAGGGATTCCGGTGAAGGTCGCGGTCGAATTGGCGTCGTTCACGGTCTGCTTCGTCGGCGCGGCGGCACCGGGCGGAGTGAAATCGAGGGATGAGGACGGATTGAACATCAGATCGAAGTCGCCGAACGGGACGAGCGGTTGCGGTGCCCGCTGGATCGCCACGATCCCGCTCGACGGGTGGACGGCCAGGCGCTGGATCGCCGGTTCCTCCTCGGACCCGCGCGCCCCTCGGTCTCTGGCCGCTTTCTTTCTTGCCGTCCCACTACACGGGGTCGGACCGCAGCCCTGGATGGTCGGCCGTGCTCTGCTCGGCGCCCTTCGCACGGCCTGGCCGGCGGCCTTCTGGGCCGCCACCTCGTCGTGATCGGACCGTTCGCTGATACGCAGACCACCGACGTCGACACCAGCCACCGGGCCCCGTGACTGCTGGACCACGTGGGCGACCTCGTGCGCAAGCGTTTCAAAGCCTTCGGACGTCGACGGCGCGTATGCGCCGCGGCTGAAGAAGATGTCCGACGAGCTGGTGAACGCGCGGGCGTTGACGGCCTGCGCGAGGACGTCAGCTTCGCCGTCGGTATGGACTCGAACCGTCGACAGATCGGCGCCGTACGAACGCTCGAGTCGGTTGCGCGCCAGCGGCTCGATCTGTGCGCCGTGGCCGCGAGCCGCCGCGATCCGCCTGGCCACAACGTGGCCGGGTTGCATCGGCAAGGCGGCACCGCTCAGCAGCGCGCGAACCGCGCCGTTACCGACCTGGCGTTGAAGTCGGAGGATGATCTCCGACCGTGTGCCGCTGTTCACCGTCGCCACCCGGTCCAGCGGAAGATGTGGAACGTCGAGTCGGCGAGGCGCCGGAGCAACGACGCGACGGACGTCCGGCAGGGGGTGCCGCACAGGCTGGCGGGCGAGCATTCGCATCAACCTGCTTCCTCGTCAGGCACAATACACCGAACGTTCGGCGACCGCATAGTGACCCGCGCCGGCGCCGGCTCCGAAGGACTTCTCCTCTTACTCGCCGACAAAGATCACGACCCAAGACAGCGACGGGTGCAGCCGCGTGCGCGCCGTGACGCTGAAGCGCTGCCGAGGAGCGACGACCGTGGTGACCGCGGCCGTGCTCCCCTTCTTTCCGACGGACCGGAGGGTACGGGACCCGGGACCCAGCAACAACAGTGCCACGCGCTCGTGATGACAGAACGATGCGGCGTTGCCGTGAGCACCTCCGCGGGAGCCGAAGGTTGCAAAGTGGACGGTAGATGTGCACATGCTAGCGGAAAGGAGAAGCCGATGACGCTGACCTCGAAGGTCGCAGCCGTGGTGCTCATCGCGATGGCCGGTCTCGTTTTCAGCGCTTGCGTCAGCTCAGACGAGTGGTTCGGAGGATAGGCAACATCAACGCCCTCCGGCGGCAGGCACCGCACTCGCGGCTCCGTCCCCGTGACATAACCTCCCAGACTCAGACGCCGGCCGCCCCAGGAGCCCCTGCCACAGTGCACATGAATGGCCTCCTCGCGGATCGAGCGAGCCGGCTCGGCTGAGCGGCATGCTATGCCAGACACACCACCGCCGTCAATCGGCCGGCGAACCGTGTAGGGAGCACATGATCTGTCCGCTCCCGAGAGCAAATGAAATGTCCGCTTTTCGGGTCGGCCGGGGTAGAGCCATGGGCAACCAGGGAGGTGCCCATGGTGTTTGCCGCGGCCGCCGTGGAGCGGGCCATGAAGATCCAAGAGGTCATCATGCGAGCGTTGAGCGGGGCGATCACGTGGCTCCAAGCCGCCGACATCCTCGGCGTGGACCCGCGCAGCGTGCGGCGCTGGCGGGCACGCTACGACGCCGGGGACGCGTCGCGCTCTATGACCGCCGCTGTCTGCGCCCCTCGCGCCGCAAGGCGCCGGCGCCCGAGGTGCAGCGCATCCTGCGCCTCTATCGCGAGCGCTTCGCCGGCTGGAACGTCCGCCACTTCTACCGCTTCGCCCGCCGGGACCACGCCGTGACCCTCTCCTACAGCTTCGTCAAACTCGCCCTGCAAGAGGCCGGGCTCGTCCGCAAGGGCCGGGCCCGCGGCCGGCACCGACGCCGGCGCGAGCCCCGCGCCGGCTTCGGCGAACTGCTGCATCTGGATGGCAGCCCCCATGCCTGGCTCCGCCACTGTCCTGACGAGCGCCAGGTGCTCCTCACGGTTGTGGACGATGCGACCAAGCGCCTCCTCTACGCGCAGCTCTGGCCCGCCGAGACGACGGCCGCGGTGTGCAGCGCCCTTCAGACCGTCTTCACGGCCTGGGGATTGCCCATCGCCCTCTATACCGACCGGGCCGGCTGGGCCTTTCACACGCCCAAGGCGGGCGGGCCCATCGACCGCACGCATCCCACGCAGGTCGGCCACGCCCTCGCGCGCCTCGGCATCGAGCACATCGGCGCCTACTCGCCCCAGGCGCGCGGCCGCAGTGAGCGCCTCAACCGCACCGTGCAGGGCCGCCTGGTCAACGAGCTGGCCCTCGCCGGCATCACGACGCGCGCCGCCGCCAATACCTACCTGACCCAGCGGTTCCTCCCGGACTACGACGCGGAGTTCGCCCACCCCCCCGCCGACCCAGGGTCCGCCTTCGTGCCCCTCCACGGCGTGGAGCTCGACACGATTCTGTGTGAGCAAGAGGAGCGCACGGTCGGGCAGGACAATGTCGTGGTCCTCGAGCGCGTGGCCCTCCAGCTGGCCAAGCAGCCGGGCCGGCGGACGTGTGCCGGCCTCCGCGTGACCGTGCGGCGCCACCTCGACGGCCGCCACTCGATTTGGCGTGGCACCCAGTGCTGGGGCCACTACGATGCCACCGGCCAGCCCCTGGACGGCCCCCGTCCCAAAAACGCACGCGCGCATTGGGCTCAGCCGTCACGGTCGCCGCGGGAGCGCTACCTGGCTATCCGCAAAACGCGCCACCGCCCGGGCCCTCGCCTCCCCATCGGCCCCCGGGCCTGACCGGACAGATCCCTTGTCAAAACCCAGCGGACATTTCACTTGTCAGCAACATCTCGCCGCGACATCTTGTTGGGTCTCGTCAAGATTGACCCCCGGTTTCTGGTGGTGACCGAGCGTGGACATGAGACGTCTAGGCAACCTGCCACGGTGCTCGGAGCGCGGCGAGTTTCTCGGCCGGTGTGCGGCCCTGGAGCGCCAGGGAGAAGCGCTCGTAGTTGTACCTCGTCTCCCAGTCTTGGAGGGCGGTGGCTGCCGCGTCGAAGTCCTGGAAGCGTTGCCGGCCCCAGAACTCCTCCTGATCGATCCGATGGCTCCGCTCGACCTTGCCGTTCTGTTGCGGGCGCCGGGGCCGAATGTAGCGGTGGCGGATCCCGGCGGCTTCGACGCCCAACACGAAGGCAAACGAAAACTCTTGCCCATGGTCACACTGCAGCCGCTTGACGGAGAACGGGAAGGCCTTCCGGACCTCAGCCAGGAAGGCCAGACTCGAGCTGTGGTGCAGTCGTCGGTAGAGTCGCAGCACGCGGAACCGCGTACAGTCGTCCAGGGCGGTGTACTGAAAGGCCCAGCGGCCGGCGATCGACACGTACTCCACATCGACCTGAATCGACTCGCCCGGTTCTGCCTTTTCGAACAGCTTCATCTGGCGCGGCTCCCGCTTGCGCGTCCGTCGCAGCCGGGGCACTCCCAGATCCCGGAACACTCGTTGGATGGTGCCCATGGCCAGCCGGATCCCGTGCACGCGGAGCAGCCAGAGTCGTGTGCGTGCTGCGCCGTAGCCGAGCTCCTGCCGGGCGTGCCGGATGAACTCGATAGCCGCGGGCGGCACCCGCCGGGGGCGGTGCCGAGGATAGGTCGGCACCAGGCCTTCGATGCCCCCCGCCGCGAGCGGTCCCGCCACCGTCGAATCGTGCGGGCACTGATGCCATAGTGCCGCCCAGCAGCCGCGGCTCCGCGCTTGCCGGCCATACTCAAGTACAACCAGCCGATATCGCACCCGCGTCCGATACTGCGCCCGGACCTTCACATCACTGAGCTTGATCATGAGCTCCCCTTGATCGCGACAGCCTGGAGTGGTCTGGCTGCCCATCAAAGCAGGGGAGGTCAATCTTGAGTAGATACTTCAAGGACAAAAGATCCCTTGACGCCAATTCGAGAAACACCTAGAGTGCCGTTCGCCAGCCCCGAGGATGGGCACTTCGCGGCGCCTCACGGCCACCCCAGAACAATGGTCGCTGGAGAGGAACCAACTGCCCTGGAGGCGCGATTGATCCAACCGCGCGCTTTCGACCGCGGTATGCGGCAACCGTACGTATTCGGTTCCTGCCTCCTCTCTCGATCAGGAGTCCTTCGCCGTCAGTCGAGCGGTCCCCTCATCGCTCGCTGAATGCGCGAATGGCGGCCTGATGGAGCGGACGGAACTTCACCGAGGAGACGGGCCGGGCCGTCTGTCCGTCCGACGCGCTAGAGCCGGCGCCAGAACGCAATCTTGCTCAAGAAACCGAGATTGCCGAGGTCGGCCAGGTCGATGTTTGCCTCGCCCGAGCCTCGCTCACCGGGGGTGGCCTCCACCACGCGGGCGGCGCCCCGTTCCACCCCTGCTTGCTTGAGGGCCGCCAAGACCAGGGGAAGCCCGCCCCGAGGATTTCTCCAGATCTGGAGGAGCTGCACGCCCGCGAGTTGGTACTGGAGATTTTCTGGGATGGTGGTCACCTGCAGTTCGATCGGGATGATGCGCTTCCTGGCCTCCACGGCGAGGTCGATCTCCCGGCGAACGTTGTCCGATCGCGCCGCATTCGGCGAAAGCAGCAGGACGAGCGCCTGCGCCTCCTTTATCGAGCGCACGATCGTTTCATTCCATTGCTGGCCGCCCCGGATGCCCGCCCGATCGATCCAGACCCGGTAGCCGAACCTTTCAAGATTCCCGACCCACTCGTCGGCGTGCTGGGCGTCGCCCCGTGAGTAGCTCAGGAAGATGCTCATGTTCCCCTCGGCCCGGTGGTGGCTGCGATCGTGGCCCACATAGGGGTTACACCCCGAGGATTCGCTCTTGTTCCTCGAGCAGCCGAAGCATGGACTGAGCCGCCCGCAGGTTCTTGCGGTCGGCCAGGATGGGCATGTAGACGTGTTCCTTGGTGAAGAAGGCGCACCCTGATTTCGTGAAGCGATAGTAGAACCGCGTCACGAAGGGGATGAGGTAGATGCCCGCGGCGATGACCAGCAAGCCGAGGATGACCACACCCACGGCGGCCGGCGTGAGGCTACCACCCATCACCCCACTCGCCACCAAGGCGATGCCGATCACCGCGACGGCGAGCAGATAGAAGATGATGGTCACCCACAGTCCAACTCTCGAAGGCTGGTGGAAGTACGCGACGTCGACCGCCTTGAGGAAGCAGAAGGTGAGATCGAGGCGGCCCGAGGCATTCACCACGAGGCCGTGGATCCGGGCATTGGTGATGCACCAGAAGCTGTGCTCCGGGAAGATCCACCCGAGGCCGCCAAGATACCCGGCATCGATCACCGTCTCATTGCGTCCGAGAAAGCCCAGGAAGAGCTGTCGCACGGCCTGGGGATCGTTCTTCTTGGCCCGCTGGTAAATGTCGCCGAGCTCGACACCGCCCGGGCCGGGAATCTCTCGCGCTCTCGAGTCAGGCTCGACTCGACTGACTTGCGGCAGCTTCGGCCGCGCCGGGACGAGAGCACCGGGCACCGCCACCAGGCTCAAGCGATAGGGGCCAATGCGCACGGTTTGCCCCGGCTCCCAGCGCGACTGGACAACCTGCTCGCCGTCGAGGGTGATTCCATTGGTGCTGCCCGCGTCCTTGATGACGACGATACCGTTCTCCACGTAGACCTCGGCATGCAGCCGAGACACGTGGGAGTCCTTCAGCTGTATGTCGACGCCGATCTCTCTGCCGACGGTGGCGCTCTCGCCCTCGCTGAGAGAAACACTCCCCGAGCTCGAGGGATCGGAGGCGTTCTCGCGGGACCACTGCACCTGGACGCTCATCGACACCCTCCCTGTGGTAGCGGGATTGCCGAGATACTCGCCTCAACCCGCCCTCGGAGTCAAGACTGGGGCCCGTGCCCGAACGTTCCGGTCTTCCGTTGCGACCCCCCCATCTCCGAGGTCGCTTCTCTCCGTCCCATCTTGACCTGGAAGCTCTGGCGGCGCAGGATAGCTCCCGTCGAAGGGCGACCGATTGCGGCGCTGACGCTCCCTTCGCCTGGTGAGGCGCGGCGTCCCGGGTCCTTTCCGGGAGGTCTGTCGGGTCAGCCGCATGTCGCCCGGGGTCGCTCGGGGCGCGAGCGGAGGCCGGCGCCTTGGCGGATGGACTATACTTGGTCCTCGGTCATCGTCGAACCCAGGAGGTGAGACATGCGGCAGGCCGACCTGGACAATGCTCCTCCTCATCGTCTCATCGGGAGTGTGGTGACGGCGCCGCGGCAAACCCAGCGCACCTGGCCGGTGTCACCGCCGGTAGCGGCGTCTCTGCCTACCCAACGGGTGGCCCGAGAATATGCTCGGGACCCGCTTCGCCTCCTGACCCCTTCCGGCTCGGCTCGTGCGTCGTCGCTCCTTCAGCTGCAGCGGGAACACGGCAATCGATTTGTCCAGCGCGTGATCGCCGCGGCCAGGAGCGCGGAAGGGGAAGACCATGCGACGCCTGACGTGGAACGGGCCATCGAAGGGAGCCGAGGCGGTGGACACTCACTCGATAGCGGCGTCAAAGCGTCCATGGGACAGGCGCTCAACGCCGATTTCAGCGACGTGCGGGTGCACACGGATGCTGACGCCGATACTTTGAATCAATCGCTCAGCGCACGCGCATTTACCACGGGACGCGATATCTACTTCCGGCAGGGAGAATACAACCCGGGAAGCTCGGGCGGGCGTGAGCTCCTGGCGCATGAATTGACGCATGTCGTGCAGCAGAATCCGACCGCCGTTCAGGCCAAGGCGGATGACGATGGCGGTCACTCAAGTTGTGCCTGCGGGGGCCCCGCCGCTGGTCCGCAAATGAAGCTCTCCGTCAGCCAGCCGGGCGACCTCTATGAACAGGAAGCGGATCGCGTCGCGAGCGCGGTGATGCACCAGGACCAGCAGAGCAGCGCCCGATCGCCTCACGCCCCGGCGATCGACCGCCAGATGCCCGAAGAAGAGAGGGACAAGTTGCACGGCAAGTATCACGATGACGAGGTCCGGCGGCAAGTAAAGCCGGAGGAGGAAGAAAGAAAGATCTAAGAAACGCGAGTCAGGGGCGCCCCGATCGATCCCGGCCCCGAGACCGCTGGATCGGTCCGCCCCAGGGATCCGAGCGGCTCCACGACCCAGGGCGTGCCTACCACGAGGTGATCCCATGACGTGGCTCATCTTCCTGGCGGCTATCGGTATCGCTTTCGTGCCGTCTGTGCCCATGGTGGCGGCGCAAACCGAGGCGCTCCGTATCCGGTCCTCTTTCGTGAAACCCGCGGGCGAACTCTTCGCCGTCGTCGAATTCCCGCCAGGCCCGACGCCCAAATCGACCGACTTCGGACTTCTCATCGACGACCATCGGGTCGCCTCCGCCCGGGAGACGCAAAATCAACGATTGAATCTCATGTTCCTCGTCGACGTGAGCGGCTCGATGAAGGGGGCGCCCCTGAACGACATCAAGGGCGCGCTCCCCAAGTTTCTGAAGACGACTCGCCCGCAAGATCAATTTGCGCTCACGCTCTTCGGCGACGACGACCGCCTCGAATCCACCTTCGACCAGCCACGCGAGAACATCGAGGCCGCCCTGACCAAGGTCCAGGCTCGAGACAAACAGACCAAACTCTATCGCGCTCTCCACAACACGCTCCGACAGGGCTTCACGGACGATCCACAGATCCGGCGAATCGTCGTCGTCCTCACCGACGGCAAGGACGAGGGCAGCGATGTGACGTTGGAACAGGTCGTGGCCGAGTCCAAGGCCAGACTTGTCCCCATCTACGCCATATTCCGAGGGAAAACAGACAAGCCCTTCAAGGATGTGCTGTCTAGCCTGGCCAACTCGGCCAGCGGCCACTATGTCTTCACGGGTAACGAGAACGACATCGCCCTCGCCCTCGATCGAATCTATCGACTCGAAACGAGTTCGGCGACCGTCTCCTTCACCTATGACGTGGATCCGACGGGACGCGTCACCGACAAAGGCGCGATCGAACTCCGCCGTCCGGACGGATCGGTCTTGAGAGCCGCCCTACCAGAAAAGATCCCTGCGCTCCGTCCCCCGCCGCCGCCGCCGCCCAAGAGGTGGCCAGTCGTCCCGCTCGTGGTCCTTCTGGCCTTGCTCGTCGCCGCAGGCGCCATTTGGTTGTGGCGTCGTCGCCCGGAAGAGGCGCCCGTACCGCCGGCCGAGCACCCGATGCCCACGCCTCTGCCGGTCGAACCGAGGGAGGCGGACGATCTGCCTTCCCCTCCCTCCCGCGAGACCGTGATCATCGGCCGGTACTTCCCCCCTCCCTCAAGCGGCCGGCCGGCCGTTCTCCTCCGCGGCATCGCCGGTCCGGCGGCGGGACAGGAACACGCCATGGAGCAAGAACTCTTCTCCATCGGCGCCAACGCCGCCAGCGATTTGCAGATCGTCCACGACGAGTACGTGTCCGGTGAGCATGCCTACCTCCGTTACGAGCAAGGAAGTCTCTTCATCTTCGACAAGGCCTCGAGAAATGGCACCTTCGTCAACAACAGCAAGGTGCCGGGGAACGGCACGGTGCTGCGGCCCGGGGACCAGGTGACGTTTGGGCTCTCCACGTTTTCCGTGGTGATGCCCGACCGCTGACGACCCACGACCATCAGCGTGTCAAGGCCCAGAGGAGGGCCAAGAGCGCCGCGCTCACCGCGACGAGCGCGGCCGCGCCGATTTTTCTCGCCGATCGAGTCGGGCCACCCTCGCCGTCGCGGGCACCACCACTGCTCTCGCGGCCTTCCACGGGCTTCCCGACCTGATCAAGCAACCTCACGAATTCCTGACAACCGGGAAGCCGGTCGTCCGGAGCCTTGGCCAGGGCCCTCATCACGATCTCGTCGAGATCGCTAGGAATGCTCGGCTCCCGGTGGCTCGGGTGGATGGGCGGCTGCCTGACGTGCGCCTGCTGCAATGCGAAGTCGGTGTTGCCCACCCCGTCCTGGTTCTTCACGAACGGCGGACGTCCCGTCAAGAGCTCATAGAGGAGGCATCCCACGCTGTACACGTCGCTTCGGTGATCGATGGTTCTCGGATGGGTGATCTGCTCGGGGCTCATGTACGATACCGTGCCGACGGTGACGCCCGTCCGAGTTCGGCGCTGCTCCCCCATGGCGATGGCGATGCCGAAATCGAACAGCCAGACCCACCCCTGGCGATCCACGAGGACGTTGGAGGGCTTCACGTCCCGATGCACGATGCCATGTCGGTGGGCATAGTCCAGCGCCGTCAGGACGCTCTTGACGATGCCGATGGCCTCCTCGACCTCCAGTCGGCGGCGCTGCTCGAGGATCGTGGCCACGGACGAGCCTTCGATCAGCTTCATCACGATGCAGATGATGCCGCCCTCGGCGAATACGTCGGGGACGGGGACGATATTGGGGTGTTGCAGTCGCTGGTGCCGCCGTGCCTCGTCCCGGATCCGGGTCCGGAATTCCGGGTCGGCGATCAGATCGTTCGCGACCGCCTTGATCGCTACGCGCTGATTCTGGCGGGTGTCGAGGGCGCGCCACACACTGCCCATCCCTCCCTGGGCAATGAGATCTTCGATGACGTAGTGCCGCAGCCGCGACCCCGGCCCTACTCTCACGGTTGCGCGCCCGACCGTGCCCAGGTCATCTGCGCCGCCCTACCCCATCGGGGAACATCTCCCGTCGAGAGCGCCCCTCAATAGCCGAACTCGACGGCCACCAACGACACCGCCGTGCGTCGACTTCCCTTCAACCAGAGCGTGAGCGTGTGATGCTCGGGATCGAGTTCTCTGTTCTTCGCGCTGACGTGATAGGTCTCGAAATACGATCCCTTGTGGGTGATCTTCTCGCTCACGATGACGTCTCTGACATGCTTCCTCGTCTTCGGATCCCATCCCCCGCGTATCAGCTCGAGAGAGATCTCGCCCTCGTTCTCATTTCCCGCGATGCGGAACCGCGTGATGTGCCTCACGCTGGGGGGAATGGAAATAGCCATGGTGCCCCCCGCGCCACGGTCTCGGTCACCAGCGTCGCGAGGGTCAGGGGACAACGCCTCCGTGGCCCCCACCCGGAAGGCCGGCAGTCCCTCTTCCTTCCCTTCTTCCGGTCCTTCGATCATCGGCGCGGGCCGGAAGGGCGATCGGAACCAACCCTGCCGTAGCTCCTCGTGCAGCTGGGCGGCGGTGATCGAGCCGGCGGTCAGCCTGGCATATTTCGTCTGCGAGTAGTCGATGGTGGCCTCGTCGACCTTGCCGTCGTCATCGAGGGTGAAGGTCGCGAGCACCAGCCCGCTCGCATCGTGGCCGGCGGTGAGAGTGGCGAAACACTCCACCCGGTTCGCGTCCTTGCCGCCCGCCGGCGTCTCCTCGTAGGCCAGGCAGACGTGGAGCCGGTCGTGGGGCCGAAATTCGCCCAGGTCGATCACGCTCGCTTCGTCCAGTCGAATGTCATTGCCGTGTTCGTCGATGGCCGCGCCCGCGGCCACGCGCACCGCTCGCTCGTGGGCGCGCGTCACCCCGAGCCCCCGGAAGATCCCCCAGTCCCAGGAGATCCGGTTGTGGCTCTGCCGGGCCTGGATGTGATACTCCTGCTCGGCGAGAAAGTCCTTGGCCAGCAGGAGCTGGCCGTCGTAGTACGTGGGCCGATGACCAATGGGCACTCTGATTTTGCTCATCGTCTCCCTCTACGCAGGCTCGTCGCTCTCGCCTGTGAGGTGTGCACCGCGCCCTATCTGGCCGTCGGCGACGCCACCAATTCGAGATCGTAGGTCGTGTGGGCCGGCTTGGCGAGGTCGACGATCTGCCGGATCCGCTCTCGCCAGTCGGTCCGACCGCCTCCAGTGTCCGGCATCCGCACCGTCACCTTGAACCAAAATGGCCGATCTTCGGTCAGCCATGCGTCCACGCCGACCCGAGCCTGGCCGAGCACCAACCCGCGGAATTGCCGATCCTCGATGTCGATGCCGGCGTCGCCGGGCAAGTGGAACCGGAGGAGCTCCGCCACGTAGTGCCGCGTCCCGCGCCACGCGTAGAGCGGTACGATCTGCCCGAGCAGTCTCCGTCGTCTCTCGAGGGAGAGCGCACCGGATCCGCTCAAGGCCACCCACTGAGACAGCCACGGCAACAGGACGTCGCGGCGCTCCGCCAGCCATCGCGGCATTTCTTGATCCGTGATGTCGAACAGCATGGCGATTCGGGCAATCTGCGTTTCCAGTGCCCTCTGATGAGGCTCACACAGTATAGTCTCAAACGCGCCGAGCAGCTGACGGAGGTCCGCCGAGGCGTGATAGACACCGGGCATTTGGGCCAGCAATCGCTCCCTCGCCATCCCGTTGCGCGCGTCGCCACCGGCCGGCGGTGGCGCGGCTGATGGCTGGGGACCGCCGGCCGCGTGCTCCGGGGGTGCGGGGGGTGACCCCGGAGCTTGGGTCGTGCCTCTGGCGTCCTTCGGCGCCCGGCGCTCTGGCTCGACTTCCCCGCCTCCTCGCGAACTCTCGACAATCGAAAAATCTCCGATCCGCGAGACGATGCGGAGCAGCTCGTACGGCCGCAGGGCAATCCCGATCATCCGTCCCGCAGAATCGACCAGCACCCGGTCCCGACCCTGCCCGGGCTGTGCGCTCAACCACGAATCCGTCCCGATCCGCGAGCGGCCCACTTTGATGCCGACCGGCGAGCCATCCTCGGGCGCCTCCCTTCCGGCCGACAGCTCGATCACGTCGACGTCGTCGACATAGTCGACCCCCTCCATCAATTCCAGCTGCTCATACACCTCGGACAGGTAGAGGGCACGCCCGAAGGGCCATCCCCTCCCTCCGGGTCCACCGCCTTCGCGTCCGGCGTCGGGCCATGGACTCCCGAACTCCCGCAGGATCGTGAGGGCCGTCTCCTGCGCTCTCGCGCGAAGCTCCTCGCCGGCGTCGCTCCGCATGTGGATCCGCGCCCCGAGCCTGACCTGCAGAAAGAACGGTTCCACCACGTGCAGTCTCGTGGCGAGCAACCGCCGGAGTTCGAGGTGGTCACGCACCTGGGATAGCAGGGTCGCCCCCCTGTCCGTGGGCACTCCCTCCGTGGGCAGGCCGACCACGCTGACGTGGCCGGGCGCATCGCGGTCACGGTCGGCCTCATCCGGCAGCTCCAAGTTTCGGCCGACGAAGGATCTGGCCCTGACGATCCGATGCCCCTCGGGGTTGCCCGCGGTGGCCTCGCGGGCCAGTTGGTCATAGTCCTCCACGGTGACCGTCCGCTGCTGACGTCGCAGATCGCGCACGACCTGCTGAAGCTCTCGATCGACTTGCTCGGCGGAGAGCGACGCCCCTTCCCGCGCGCGATGCCGCTCAACGCCCGACAGGAGCTGCAGGAAGCGAAGCTTGGTCTCCTTCGTGACCCGGTTGAGTCGATAGAGAAAATGGTCGGTGAAGTACGCGAGCAGTTCGATGATGGTGATGCCGGGATCCGATGCATTGTGATTCGTCCAGCCCGGCGCATACCGCGGCAGCATGGCCACGGCTTCCTCGACCAGATCGCCGTAGGTCCGGTCGTCCAGATTCGGAACGGTCAGCGGCATGTCGGTCAGCGAATCGGATCAGCTTGCGAGCTGGATCCGATGCTCTCCCGACGAGATCAAAAATCGACGACGCTCGAGCATCCCCGGTTCCTCCTCCTCCATGCGAAACCGCAGCGACCGGACATGGCCCACGCCGTCCACCGCCTCCAGCTGGGCATAGAGATCCGACTCGTGGGGGCTGTCGCCGAACCCCCAACCGCGGCCCGCGTCACCACCCGTCACCGGGTGCAGGAACTGCCTCAGGCGTTCCTCGCAGCGGACCTGCACGCCGCCGCCGCCCGCCACCTCTCGCGCCACGACCTCAGCCTCGACGCAGACGCGAACATACCGAGGGGCCAAGACCACCAGACTCACTTCCGCCGCCGCGTGTGCGCTGAGAAAATCGCGCACGCGCCGCAGAAGATCGAGGCGTGGTCGTGGTCGAGCCTCCGCTTCGCGCGGCACCACCACCACGCTCACGGTTCCCGGCCGGATGGTTCCATCGAAAGCATCGCGCGCGCCGTCCTCACCGCCGTAACATCTCGCCTGGGCCACCCGCGGTGAGGCAAGTTTGGCCAGGTCCTCGTAGTCCTCCGTGGTCACCGCGCGATCACGGTGCCGGAGAGACCGGGATCCGCGCTCGGCCAGCGATTCCCAATCCTCCCAATCCTGTCCCCCGACCGCCGCCTCCGAGTTGAAGACCGCGTCGACATACGGGATCGTCGTCCGCAGCTGTCCGATCGTAAGCGGCGGTTGGTTGCCGGCCGCGCCGCCCCCCGTCTGATATCGCCGCAATCGTACATTGTTGGTTCCCCGCGGCGGCACCCGGCCGTTCAGGTTGTTGCCGAAGGCGATCTCTCCTGTTTCGCGGTTCACGACGAAGTGTCGGTCCTCGTGCGTCGACGACGACCAGCTCTCGACCTCTTGCCAGGGAGACCAGGCCTCCTCGCCCGTTCCCTCGCCTTCCCTGACCTCCAGCCAGAGCTCGGACAGCACGGGTGTCCGCGCCGTCCGAAACGTCTGACCAGGCTTTCCGTTGCTCGATCCGAGCAGCTCGTTCTCGAGGGTCCACGTCTGTGTGGCCATCACCGTATTGAGCGCCACCCGTGTCATTTCCGGCCGGCAGCCGAAGACGCCCCCAGACCACAGCACCCGTACCCAGTACAAATCGCGCCCGAGGGTCATCGCCGACCAGGGCATGGCATCATCGGCCGCCCGGATCGTCACGACCCCTGGCACCGTCAAGGAGCCCGTGGCGTCGACCACGGTGGCCTCCGCCCAATCGTGACCGTTCCAGTACTGCCACGTCAGGCGCGGCCCTTGGCCGCCGTCGGCATGAGATAGATAGGCCGGTCCCGTCCGGGGGAGCTGCACGTGCCAGTACAGATCGATCGGACGTTCGGCGAGGGCGTTGACCACTTTCAAGAGGACCCGACGCCCGGGCAGCCCTCCCTCCTTCACGACGTCCTCGATCATTCCCAGGAAGCGGGTCGCTACGGAGGCCCGAACCGATTCGTTGGGAACCTGCAGTCGCACCTCGTCGTCGGTGTACTCGGCCAGGCGCAGCGGCTTGATCCAAGCGTCGAACTCCGCCTTGCCGAGCCGCCGCGAAAGCTCGGCTAGTACCGCATCCCATCGCGCGTCCGTCGCGCCGTCACCGGACAGCCGGAAACCCAAGTACACCCCAGGCTGGGACTCGCGCGCGCGCTGAAAGGGTGAAAAAGCC
>JBKOVG010000053.1:0-16952 GCA_046723845.1 Candidatus Methylomirabilota bacterium
CGCTTCGTAGAGGCTCCCCAGAAGATACGGGTCTGGGGAGGGAGCGCACCCCCCGCACCGCCCTTTCCGTGCCGCCAACGGTCAGCATCGGCACCACCACGACTAGATGGTTGGGGGGCCGTTTGGGGTCGGCTCACCACGGGGAGAGGCGGGTGGGGCCGGGGAGCTTCCCCCCTAGACCCGTGTCTTCTGGGGAGCTTCTCAGAAGCGGCAAACCAGAATCTCGTGGCTCGCAAGAGTGGCCACGGGGAATGCGACTCAGCGTGGTCTAGGGGGACGCTCGCCGGCAACGCCCGCCGCTGCGAAATCTGAACCCTACCGGGCGGAGACCTCGGCGGCGACGCGCTCGATCTGGTTCCAGGTCTCGTCCTCGACGGGCACGCCATCGCGCCGCCGCTCCGCTTCGAGCCGCGCCTCGGGCTCGCCGGGAATGAGGATCTCCTTCGAGCCCTGAGCGAGCGGCGCCGACTTCACGAAGCCAAAGAGATCAGCGACCTGCGCGTGGAAGTCCGCGAGCGGGATGAAGCGCTCCACGTCGAGACAGAGGATCAGCGTGCCGTTGGCGAAGAGGCCGGGCCCGGGCCCCGCCGCGCCCGTGCCGGAGAGGATGCCGCCCAGAATCTCCACGGCGAGCGAGAGCCCGAAGCCTTTGTGCTCTCCCGCGGTGAGCAGCGAGCCGACGGGATCGCCGTAGAAGATCTCGGGATCCGTGGCCGGCCGCCCCTCGGCGTCGATGAACCAGCCGGGCGGCGCCTGCTGCTTCCGGTTCTTCTTCACGCGCATCTTCCCCTCGGCGACCACGCTGGTGGCGAAGTCGAGGACCATGGCGGGGCCGCTCCGGCCGGGAATGCCGATGGCGTGGGGATTCGTGCCGAGGCGACGGGCCGCGCCTCCCCACGGCGCCACGTTGAGGCCGTGTACGGCGTTGACCCACAGCATGCCGACCAGGCCCTGCTGCGCGGCCATCTCCACATAGTCGGCGAGGCGGCCCACGTGCGTGGTGCGCGACAAGGCCACCGCGGCGAGACCGGAAGCTTTCGCCTTCGCGATGGCCATCTCCGTGCCCCGCCGCGCCACGATCTGGCCGAAGCCGCGGCCGCCGTCGAGGCGGGCCGTCACCGGCGTCTCCGCGACGACGGTGATGGGCGACTTCGGATCGATGCTGCCCGTCTTCACGCCCTCGGCATACTGGGAGATGCGGATGACGCCGTGGGAATCATGCCCGCGCAGGTTGGCGAGGACGAGAAGGCGGGAGATCCACGAGGCGTCGGCGGACGGCGCCCCCAGCCCTTCGAAGATGCGAGTGGCCATGCTCTCGAGACGACCAGCGTCGATGGTTGGCATGTCCGATACAATACCGCATTGGTGAAGGACGTGCGCGAGCCCGACTCCCCTCCCGCCTGGCGGTCGCCGGATCTCGAGATCAAGATCGGCGTCTCCGCCTGCCTCCTCGGCGAGCCTGTGCGCTACGACGGCGGCCACCGCAAGGACGCCTACCTCACGGGCTCGCTCGCGCGCCATGTCGCGTGGGTTCCCGTCTGTCCGGAGATGGAGCTGGGTCTCGGCGCGCCCCGCGAGACGCTGCGCCTCGTCGGCCGGGCCGACGCCCCGCGCCTGGTGGCGAACGACAGCGGCATCGATCTCACGGAGGCCATGGACACCTACGCGCGGGCGCGCGTGGGCACCCTCGCCGCGGAGGGTCTGTCGGGCTATATCCTGAAGCGCGCGTCGCCCTCCTGCGGCATGGAGCGCGTGCAGGTCTACACGGAGGCGGGCATCCCGTCACGGAGCGGCCGTGGCCTGTTCGCACAGCGGCTCATGGACGCCTATCCGCTGCTCCCCGTGGAGGAGGAAGGGCGGCTGTCCGACGCGCAGCTTCGCGACAACTTCATCACGCGCGTGTTCGCCTATCGTCGGCTGCGCGCCCTCGTGGAGAGCGGGGCGCGGGCGAAGGACATCGTGGGCTTCCACACCGCGCACAAGTTCCTCCTCCTCGCCCATAACCCCGCGGACTATGCACGTCTCGGCCGCTTCTTGGGCGACCTCACGCGCCATCCCCGCGCGGAGTGGCTCGCTCGCTACGGCGAGGGCTTCATGCGCGCGCTCGCGGTGATGGCCACGCCGCGCAAGCATGTCAACGTGCTCCAGCACGTCATAGGCTTCTTCAAGGAGCGCCTGTCGGCCGAGGAGAAGCGCGAGCTCCTGGGGCTGATCGGCGACTTCGGGCGCGGTCTCGTGCCCCTAATCGTGCCCATCACCCTTGTCAGGCATCACGTGGCGCGCCTCCGCGTCGCGTACGTCGCGGACCAGGTCTACCTCTCTCCGCATCCCAAGGAGCTCATGCTCCGCAACCACGTCTAAGTGCCCGCGGCGGCGGGCCTTTCCCGATTTTTGGCGGCGTGCAGTGCGTGGCCAGAATCCTTGCCTACCCGGCCAAACTTTCGTAACCTGAACCGACGGAGCTGTGAAATTGCGTACCCGCTCCGCGAGCCCGTGACCGCCTTGGAGCTCTACGCATGAGAAGTCGCCACGACCTCTCCCGGCCGCCAGACGCCACCACAGGGCCGCGCTCGTCGCGCTCTGCGCGCGGACCGGCCCGAGAGCGCTTCCCGTGGGGCTACCTCGGCGCGTTCCTCTTCGGCACCGCCCTCATCTCCACCTTCATTTGGTTCCAGATCGAAGGCGAGCGGCAGACCGCCCTCGCCCAGTGGCAGGCCCGCGTCACCGCCATCGCCGAGGGGCGCGCGCGGCTCCTCTCCGACTGGTTCAAGGGGCGGCGCGCCGATGCGGACGTGCTCGCCTCCTCTCCCGCCGTGCGCTCGCTCATGCTCGACGGCGGCCGTGGGGTAGACGTGCGCGGCCAGATCGTGACGCAGCTCGATCGTATCGCCTCCGCCTACGGCTATGCCGGCATCTCCCTCATGGACACCCACGGGCAGATCCTCGCGCGCTCCACGGGCGCCGCCGACGTGGGTCGGGAGAACACCGAGGCTGCGGTGGCCGCAGCGAAGAGCCGCGCCATGCACGTGGACCTCGTGGAGGAGGGTGCGCACAAGCTCTTGGTGATGAGCGTGCCTGTCTTTCCTGATGGCGGCGCCGATCCGTCCCGGGCGGCCATGGGCGTGGTCACCCTCCTCATGCGCCCGGATACCCGCCTCTTCCCGCTCCTCACCGACGACACCGTGCCCACCCGCACCGGCGAGATGCTGCTCTTCCGCGTGGACGGGAGCAAGGCCTCCTACGTCTCGCCGCTCGAGGGCGACTCCGCGGGCTGGTCGGCCGTTGATCGCTCCCTGGAGTCGCTGGTCCCGATGGCCAAGCGCGCGGCGGCGGGACGCGACACCTTCGGGGAGATGCTCGACTACCGCGCGGCGCCCACCTTCGCCGCCGTGCGCTGGATCGTGCCGCCGGGCTGGGGCCTTCTGGTCAAGGTGGACCGCGAGGAAGCCCTCGCTGACTTTTACCAAGCGGGCAAGCTCGCCGGCTTCGCCGCGGGTTTCCTCACCCTCGCCCTCGCCGGCCTCCTCTTCAGCCTCTGGCGCCAAGGCGAGCGCGCGACCCTCCTCCGCGAGCAGATCAAGCAGGAGCGCGCCATCCTCAACCTCAAGGGCTACGCCGAGAAGATCGTGGCCTCGGTCCCCTCGGGGCTGCTCGTGCTCGCCGCGGACCTCCGCGTGCTCTCCGCGAACCGCTCCTTCCTCGAGTCCTTCTTCCTCCGGCGCGACGAGACGCTGGGGCACGGACTCGAGGACCTCGTGCGCGCGGAGGGGCTGGTGCGGCGCGCCCGCGAGGTGATGCAGACGGGCACGGCGCAGAGCGACCTCCCCTTCGATTTCTACCTGCCGCATCGCCGCGAGACCCGGCCCGTGCGCGTGACCATCACGAGCATCCACATCGAGGAGCAGGAGGACGCGCGGCTGCTCCTCATCATTGAGGACCTCTCGGAAGAGGAGCGTCTGCTCGCCGCGCGCAAGGAGTCCGAGAAGCGCTTCCAGGACCTCGTGCAGGGCCTCGACGCCATCGTGTGGGAGGCGGACGCGACCAGCCTGCGCTTCTCCTTCGTGAGCCAGCGCGCGCGGACCGTGCTCGGCTTCCCCACTGAGCGGTGGCTGGAGGAACCGGACTTCTTCACCATGCGCATCCATCCCGAGGATCGGGCGCGGGTCATGACCGCCTTCCGCGCCGCCCTCGCACGTGGGGACGACCACGAGTTCGAGTACCGCGCCCTCCGTGCCACCGGCGACGTCGTGTGGCTCCGCGACATCGTCCACGTGGTGCCCGGCACGGTGGGACGTCCGGGGCAACTCCGCGGCCTCACCGTCGACCTGACCGAGCTCAAGCGCGCGGACGAGGCGCTCCGGCAGAGCGAGGATCAGCTCCGCCAGGCCCAGAAGATGGACGCGGTGGGCAAGCTCGCGGGCGGTGTCGCGCACGACTTCAACAACCTGCTCATGGTCATCCGCGGCGACGGCGATCTCATCCTCCGCCGCCTTCCTGCCGGTCATCCCCTGCGCAAGAACGCCGAGGGCATCCGCGAGGCGGCCGACCAGGCAGCCACGCTCACGCGCCAGCTCCTCGCCTTCAGCCGCAAGCAGGTGATGGCGCCCAAGGTCCTCGACCTCAACGACATCGTGTCGGGCATGCAGACCATGCTCCAGCGCCTGATCGGCGAAACCATCAATCTCGTCACCCTGCCCGAGCCGGGCCTCGGCCGCATCAAGGCTGATCCCGGGCAGATCGAGCAGGTCATCATGAACCTCGCCGTCAATGCGCGGGACGCCATGCCCGATGGCGGGCGGCTCGTGATCCGCACCGCCACCGTCCAGCCGGGCGAGGCGCCGACGCTGCCGGGCGCCACTCCCCACCGCGGGCCGCACGTCCTTCTCGAGGTGGCGGACAGCGGTGCGGGCATGGACGCGGCGACCCGGGCGCATCTCTTCGAGCCGTTCTTCACCACCAAGGAGCCGGGCAAGGGCACGGGCCTCGGGCTCAGCACGGTGTACGGCATCGTGGAGCAGAGCGGCGGCTCCGTCACCGTGGAGACCGAGGTGGGCCGCGGCACCACGTTCCGGATCTATCTCCCTCAGGTCGACACGTCGGCAACGACCGCGCCCGCTTTCCGCCCGGCGGTGAGCGCGCCGACGGTCGCGCGGCCCGCGGTCCCCATGGCTCCGGTACCGCTGCGACCGCCCACCGCCATTCCGCCGCCGCCCGTGCCCGCCGCGCCGGCTCAGCCGGCGGCCGCTCCTCGTCCCGAGGCGGTGCCCGCCCTGCCGCTCGAGCCGCCGCCCGCGCGGAGCGAGACCATCCTCCTCGTGGAGGACGCGCTGCGCGTGCGGGCAGTGGTCCGCGAGATCCTCGAGATGAACGGCTATCACGTCCTCGAGGCGCGCCACGGCGCGGAGGCTATCGAGATCAGCGAGCGCCATCGCGAGCCGATTCACCTCATGGTCACCGATGTGGTGATGCCGCAGATGAGCGGGCGCGAGCTCGCTCAGCGCCTGCTGCCCGTGCGCCCGGACATGCGTGTCCTCTACATGTCGGGCTACACGGACGACGCCATCGTCCGTCACGGCGTGCTGGGCGCGGGCATGGCGTTTCTCTCCAAGCCCTTCACCCCCGATGCCCTCGCCGCGAAGGTCCGCGAGGTCCTCGACGCACCCCCGTCGTCGTCCGCCGGCCTCACGGTCGCGGGGACGCCCGCCTACGCGCAGGCCGCGGCGGCGAGCCCCCTCGGGCAGCGCGCCGACGACCCGGGCCCCGCCGTCCGGCGCACGCGCGCCTAGCGGCCACGTCCTCCAGCCCCTCATGACCGCCCGCCCTCTTCGCGTCCTGATCGCCAAGGTCGGCCTCGACGGCCACGATCGCGGGGCCAAGGTGGTCGCGCGCTGCCTGCGCGACGCCGGCATGGAGGTGGTGTACACGGGCCTGCATCGCACACCCGAGGAGGTGGTGGCGACGGCGGTCCAGGAAGACGTGGATGTGCTTGGGGTGAGCCTGCTCTCCGGCGCCCACATGACCCTCGTGCCCAAGGTGATCGAGTTGATGCGGCGGGCCGGCGCCGAGGACATCCGGCTCGTGGTGGGCGGCGTCGTTCCCGATGAGGACGTGCCGGAGCTCCGCGCCCTCGGCGTCAGCGACGTGATCCTGCAGGACACGCCGCCCAAGGAGATCGTGGCCCGCGTTCGCGCCCTCGCTCCGCCGGCCCTCGCCTGACCGGATCTCCTGCCGGCATGCCCGCTCTCGACCTGGCCCGGCTCCGCGGCACGCGCGGGGTGGACCTCGACGTGTGGCCACCGCGCTACGATCCCCGGTACGCTCCTGCTCCTCACGAGACCTGCTGGCTGCCCGAGGTCGAGTGCGCGGGCCCCGATGCGCGCGATGCCCTCATCCTCGCCAAGCTTCGCGCCCAGGTGCAGTACGCGTGGGAGCGCTGCCCCTTCTATCGCCGCAAGTGGGAGACGGCCGGCGTGTCGCCCCCCACGCTCCGGAGTCTCGACGATCTCGCCGCCTTTCCCGTGGTCGAGAAGGCCGAGCTGCGCGCGGCGCAGGCCGCCTCCCCACCCTTCGGGGACTATCTCGGCATCGAGCCGCACGAGGTGGCGAGAATGCACGGCACCAGCGGCACCACGGGACGACCCACCGTGTTCGGCATCGGCGCCGAGGACTGGGCGCGCATCGGTGAGGCGCACGCCCGCATCCTCTGGGGCGCGGGCATCCGCCCTCGCGATCGCGTCATGATCTGCTCCTTCTTCAGTCTCTACATGGGCTCGTGGGGCGCCCTCGCGGGCGTGGAGCGGCTGGGCGCCACGGCGTTTCCCTTCGGGGCGGGCGCGGCGGGACAGACCCTGGCCGCGGTGGGCTGGGCGCGCGATCTTGCCCCTACTGCGTTCTACGGTACGCCGTCATACGCGCTCCACTTCGCGGAGACGGCGCGGCGCGAGGGCATCGACCCGCGAGGCCTCGGCTTCCGCGTCCTGTTCTTCTCCGGCGAGCCGGGGGCGGGCATTCCCGCCACCCGGCGTGTGATCGAGGAGACCTTCGGGGGGATCTGCGTCGACATGGGCACCATGGCCGAGATGAGCCCCTGGATGACGAACGCCGAGTGCACGCACCGCACGGGCATGCATCTCTGGCAGGACATCGTCTACACGCAGGTGTGTGATCCCGGCACGTTCAAGCCCGTGCCCTACGGCGCCGAGGGCACGCCCGTCTACACGCACCTGGAGCGGACCTCCCAGCCCATGATCCGTCTCGTGTCAGGCGATCGCGCGCGCTGGACCGACGAGCCCTGCCCGTGCGGCCGCACCTATCCGCGCCTGCCCGCGGGCCTCTACGGGCGCTTCGACGACATGATCATCGTGCGCGGGGAGAACGTGTACCCCAGCGCCATCGAGGACATCCTCCGCTCGGCGGAGGGGTTCGGAGGCGAGTTCCGCGTGATAGTCTCCCGGCGGGAGGCCATGGACGAGCTGCTGGTGCGGGTGGAGGCCGCGGCCGATCTGACGGACCCGCCGGCGCTGGAAGCGCTGCGTGTCCGGACGCGGGAGCGCCTCCGCACCCGGCTGGGCGTGCATCCTGTGGTCGAGATCGTTCCGCAGGGCACGCTGCCGCGCACGGAGTTCAAGGCGCGGCGGGTCATCGACGATCGCGATCTCTATCGCGACGTCCTCGACAGGAAGGAGGCCTAGATGTTCGACCGGGACGAGATCGCCCGTGCCCGCGCGCTCCGCGAAGCCTGGGAAGCGGGAGAGCTGCGCGCCTTCCTCGACCGCCAGCCCGAGTCGCGCTCCGAGTACCGCACGCTGTCCGGCCTGCCCTTGAAGCGCGTCTACACCGCGGAGGACCTCGCGGATTTCCGCCACGACGACCTGGGGCTGCCCGGCCAGTATCCGTACACGCGCGGGCCGTATCCGACCATGTATCGCGGCCGCACCTGGACGATGCGCCAGATCGCGGGCTTCGGCACCGGCGAGGACACCAACGGCCGCTTCCGCTATCTCATCGAGCAGGGGCAGACGGGGCTGTCGGTGGACTTCGACATGCCCACCCTGATGGGCTACGACTCCGACGACCCGCGCTCGCTGGGCGAGGTCGGCCGCGAGGGCGTGGCCGTGGACACCCTCGACGACGTGGAGGCCCTCTTCGCCGGCGTGGACCTCGAGCGCATCTCGGTGTCCATGACCATCAATCCCACCGCCTGGATCCTCCTCGCCATGTACGTGGCCCTCGCTCAGAGCCGCGGCCTCGATCTCAACCGCCTCTCCGGCACGGTGCAGGCGGACATCCTCAAGGAGTACATCGCCCAGAAGGAGTGGGCGTTCCCCATCCGGCCGTCCATGCGGATCATGCGCGACATGATCGTGTGGTCGGCGCGCAACATGGCCCGCTACAACCCCATCAACGTCAGCGGCTACCACATCTCGGAGGCGGGAGCCACCTCCGTGCAAGAGCTCGCCTTCACCATGGCCAACGCCGTGGCCTACGTGGAGGAGGTGACCCGCGCGGGGGTGCCCGTGGACGAGTTCGCCCCGCGCCTGGCCTTCTACTTCGTCTCCCAGAACGACTTCTTCGAGGAGATCGCGAAGTTCCGCGCGGCCCGGCGCATCTACGCGCGGCTCATGAAGGAGCGCTTCGGGGCGCGCAAGCCGGAGTCCATGCGCCTGCGCTTCCACTGCCAGACGGCGGCGGCCACCCTCACCCGCGCCCAGCCCATGAACAACGTGGTGCGCACGGCGCTGCAGGCGCTGTCCGCGGTGCTGGGCGGCGCGCAGTCGCTCCACACCAACGGGCTCGACGAGGCCTACGCCATTCCCTCCGAGGAGGCGATGAAGCTCGCCCTGCGCACCCAGCAGATCATCGCGGAGGAGAGCCGGGTCGCCCACGTGATCGACCCGCTGGGCGGCTCGTACTTCGTGGAGACCCTCACCAACGAGATCGAGCGCCGGGTCTTCGAGATCCTCGGCAAGGTCGACGCCCTGGGGGGAACGATCAAGGCGGTGGAGGACGGCTACTTCCAGAAGGAGATCGCCGACTCCGCCTACGAGACGGCACGGCGGCGGGCCTCCGGCGAGCAGCCCCTCATCGGGGTCAATCGCTTCGTGGAACCGGCTGCCCCCGTGCCCGTCCCCATCCATAAAGTCGAGGCGACGGTGGAGACGCGGCAGGTGGCGCGCCTCCGCGAGGTGCGGCGGCGGCGTGACGGCGCCCGGGTGCAGACGCTCCTCGAGCGGCTGGCCGCGGAGGCCCGTGATCCCGACGCCAATCTCATGCCCGTCACCATCGAGGCGGTGAAGGCGCGGGCCACGCTCGGCGAGATCATCGCGCGCCTGCGCGAGGTCTTCGGCACCTACGTGGAGAAGCCGGTCTTCTAGCCGGACGCGGCGGTCCCGTCAGCGACGAGGGGCTCGCGGCGACATCGGACGGGAGGGCCGGCCTTTGCTGAGATTTCCCGCGGTGCCACGCACCGCAAAAGCACACGGCGTGAAAAATGGTCGAGCAGTTTCTTCCGCGTCTAGCGGGTGAGAATCACCGTCACCGCGACGGGATCGGGCAGCGCGTTGCTTCCCTGCTCCATCTGCCAGGAACCGATCTGGGCCAGCCCACGCGTGAACTCGCCGTAGCGCGAGCGCGGGACGACCAGCCACACCGTGGAATCTCTCTCCGCCTTTCTCGAGCCGCCGAGACGCGCCAGGAGGAGGCCGATGTCGCGACGCGCTTCCTGCCGATCCTGCACGGAGAGCTGCGCGATCACGTCCGGGCGCGCGTCGGTGAGCGGTCTCGGCGCGACCGCCCATGGGCGCTCGTCCTGGACTCGCGGCGTCTGCGCCACGCTCCGCTCCTTCACGGGCTTCTGCGCCGTCGCCTTCTGCTCAGGCTTCTGCTCAGGCACGCGCGCCGGCCGACGCGGCGCGGCGGGACGCGGAGGCAACGCAGACGGTGACGTGGGCGGGCGGGAAGCGACGGCGGGTGGAGACGGCGCGGCGAGCGGCGGAGTCGGTGCGGGCGTGGGGAGCGCCGTCGCGGGGGCCGACGCCGTTGGAGGAACGGAAACGGCGGGCGAATCCTCGGTGGGTCGTGCCGGCGGCGGGGTGGGCATCGACACGACTGGAGGTGTGGAGACCGTCCGTGAATCCTTTGCGGGTTGCGCCGGCGGCTCAGGCGCCGACGCCACCGGAGGACCGGAGGCCATCCGCGGATCCTGGGCGGGCCGGGCCGGCGACGGCGCGGGCGTCGACGCCATCCTGGAAAGGGAAGCGGTCAGAGAATCCAGGACATCTCCAGCGAGCTCGGGCAAGCGCAAGCCCCTGAGCGGGCCCGAGATCTCGGGGAGGAGGCGTGGAGCAGCGTATACGCCGAGGGCGCCCAGAGCGAGGACGGCGGCCACACCGATCACCGCCCGCCGGGCTGCGCGGCCCGCCCACGACGCGACGGGCCGCTCCCGCTCCATCCGTTCCTCGAAGATGTCGTGATAGCGGAGGTCGAGCGCTCGATCGCAGACTTCGCAGGCGGCGGTGTGCGCCTCCAGCTCCGCCCACTCCGTCAGGCCGAGCCGTCCAGCGAGGAGGCCGGACATGGCCTCGCGTGCCTCTGCGCACGTCATGACGACACCGACATGGCGCGGAGGAAGACGGGCTCCTCCAGCGCCTTCCCCACTCCCAGCACCGCGCAGCGAGCGGGCTCCTCGCTGACCCGCACCGCGAGATGCGTGATCGCGTGCAGCCCCGCGTCGAGCCCCGTGAGCAAGGCGCCCCCGCCCGTCAGGACCATGCCCGCGTCGAGGATGTCCGCGGCCAGCTCCGGAGGCGTGCGCTCCAGGCACGAGCGCACCGTCTCCAGGAGCGCCGCCGTTGGCTCGCGCAGCGCCTCGCGAAGCTCCTGGACGGACACCCCGATGGTCTTGGGCAGGCCGGTGATAAGGTTGCGCCCCTTCACTTCACGGATCGCCGAGAGGCCGTCCGCCTCGGCGGACCCGATGGACAGCTTGAGGTCCTCGGCCTGCCGCGGGCCGATGAGCAGGCTGTGTCCTTTCCGGACGTGCTGGATGATGGCCTCATCCAGGTCGTCACCACCGAAGCGGAGGGACTCGCAGCCCACGATGCCGGACAGCGAGATCACCGCCACCTCCGTGGTTCCGCCGCCGATGTTGACGATGGTGTGCGCTCCCGGCTCCGCCACGGGCAGGCCCGCGCCGAGGGCGGCGGCCACCGGCTCCTCCATCAGGTATACCGTGCGCGCCCCCACGCTGCGCCCGAGCTCCTGCACCGCGCGCTTCTCCACCTGCGTGGTGCCGAAGGGCACTACCACGGCGAGACGCGGGCCGCGGACACGCCAGCGGCCGATCACGCGGTCGATGAAATCGCCGAGCATGTAGGTGGCCGCGCGCACGTCGGCGATCACGCCGCGGCGCAGCGGCGCGATGACCTCCACGTTCTCCGGCACCCGGCCGATCATGGCCTTGGCGGCGTGGCCCACCGCGAGCACCGCCCCATTCTGGAGCGCGATGACCGAGGGCTCGTCCAGGACCACGCCCTCGCCCGGCACGTAGACCCTGGTGTTGGCCGTGCCCAGGTCGATGGCGAGGTCGCCCGGATCGAGACGTGGATGCATCAGGCGCGTCCGTGGTGCGCGGCGCGTGGCCGACGGCCGGCTCCGACCCGTCTGCTCCGGCGGGAAGCGACCATAGCCTGCACATGTAGCAACTGCCGTGCCTGCGCCGCGCGGATGACGCCCTCGCGCGAAGATGCTGATCTCGCGGCCTCCGCCCTCCGAGTCGTCGGCGGCGCGAAAGAAATACTCGGTGCCGCGTCGGATGGCGCTTGTAGTTCTTACACGCTCCTCAGCTCGCGAGCCATGCGGGCGCCACGCCGAGGCGCCGCCACGTGCGGGCCACGCGCTCCGGCGTGCCGAGGTCGCTCCACGTCAGCTCGGGCACTGCGGAGACCACGAGCGAGAGCGACGCGTCCTGGAGCACGGACCGGGAAAAGTTGGCGGTGGGCGCGAGCATGCACGCCTGCCGCATCGCCCACGGCTCGTGCTGGGTGCCGAGGAAGAGTTCCATGCGACTCAGCCGGTCGTGGAGGAGCGGCACGCAGGTGCGGCCCGCATCCACGAGGGCCGACACGCGGGCCGCGAACACGAACATGTTCCACAGGCAGTCCGCGTGGAAGAGCGCGTCGGCCTCCGCGGGCGAGGGCTTCTCCAGGAATCGCCGCACGCGCTGCAGGGGACCCCGCGCCGACCACGCCACCGTCTCGCCCGGCTCGATCCAGCCGTACTCCGGCTCGGGATTCGTAGCCTCCGCGCCGAGGAGGATCATGGACTCCGGGCGGCGCTGCGCCGTCCTCGCCACGTCCGCCACGTGACACATGAAGGCCGACTCCTCGAGCACGAAGTGATCCGACGGAAACACCACCACGGTGGCGTCGGGATCACGCGCGCTGATCCAGTGCGCGGGAAGGAGCACCCCCGCCGCCGTGCCGCGATCGTAGGCCTGGGCGAGCACGTGCGGCCGGGGGGCGCCGCGGAGCTCCGCCTCCACGTACGGCCCGTGGCTCGCGAGGGTGACCACGATGGTGCGCTCGGGGGGAATGAGGAGGTTCACCCGGTCGAGCGTCTGGCGAAGGAGCGAGCGCGCCCCCACCACCGCCGCGAACTGCTTCGGCCGCTCGTCGCCGTACAGATGCCGCGTGAGGGTGCGCAGGCGGAGACCTTCGCCGCCCGCCAGAACGATGGCCCAGAGGTGTCCACTCTCTCCCGGCAAGACGCCGTGAGGACGCGATGACGGTGCTGCCACGGCAACCGACCCGTTCATGCCAAGCCTCCTTGTGGGGATCTCTGTCGCGTCAGGTATCCGGCTCCAAGCGTGCGAAGGGACCGGACGGTGTCGATGGGAACCTCACGGGTCCGCCCGGAGATGCTCCCGCGCACGGGGCGAGCCCGTGCCGGCGGCAGGTCAGGCGATCAGGCGGACCCTAGGCGGACGGCGGGCTGCGAGTGTCGTCCGAGCGGAGGCGGCGGGGCGGGAGCTCGCCCGGCTCGGGAATGACGACGGCGGCGGAGGCGATGGTGATGCGAGGAGAGAGGCTCGGCAAAGAATCCGGAGTGGCGGCGCTGAGGGAAACGAGGAAGTCGACGACGTCGTCGAAGTCGGCGGCGTCGTAGACCCCCGGCAGCCATGTGGCGTCGGGCGGGCTCGCATGCGCGAAGGCCACGAGGGTGACGAGCACCACGCCGAGCAGCAGGATGAGGGTGAGCCGAGCTCGCATGCTGAAGAGGCTACGCTCCCGCGCCGTCCCGCGCAAGTAAACTTCGCGTGACGGTCGGCTTCGGCGTGACGTGCACGCGCGAGAAGTGTGAAGGAGTGTGAAGCGCGACTCAGGACTCGGGCGCGTGCTCCTCGTCGACCCACGCCACGAGGAGCGTGTAGCTCACCGCGAGTACCACCGGTCCCACGAAGAGCCCGACGATGCCGAAGGCGAGCACGCCGCCCAGCACGCCCGCGAAGACGAGGAGGAGCGGCAGGTCGGCGCCCTTCTTGATGAGGATGGGACGGATGAAGTTGTCGAGGGTGCCCGTGATCACCGTCCACACCACCATGATGGTGCCCCACAGCGTCTGGTCCTGCCAGTAGAGCCAGATCACCGCGCCGATCATGACGGGCACCGCGCCGATCTGCGCCACCCCCAGGAGGAACATGACCGCGGTGAGGATCGTAGCGTGCGGGACTCCCGCGATGACGAGGCCGATGCCGCCCACGAGCGACTGCACGAGGGCGGTGACCACGATGCCGAGGGCGATGGCACGGATGGCCTGCCCGGACAGGCGAGCGGCGCGCTCCCCTTGCCCTCCCGCCAGGCGCCGCGCGAACGCGATGACCCACTCCGCGGCGGATTCACCTTGCGCGTAGAGGAGGGCGGCGAGGGCGAGGGTCAGGAGGAGCTGGACGAGCAAGGCGAGCAGGCCTCCCGCCTGCGCGAGGAGCCAGCCCCCGATCACCGCCAGATGCGGCGTGATGTGCGAGGCGAGCTCGGACGGTTGCATGGCCGCCACTTCTTGCCACCGCGCACCGAGCTTCGCCCCCACCAGCGGCAGCGAGACGACCCAGGCAGGCGGGGGCGGCACCGAGAAGTGGCTCAGCGACTTCGTCCATCCCGCGATCTCGTCGGCGCGATCGATGAGAGTGGTCACCGCGATGGCCACGGGCACGAGGATGATGGCGAGCATGGCCGCGGTCATGATGGTGACTGCGATGCCGCGGCGATTCCCGAGCTTCTGATCGATCCAGCGCATCTCGGGCCACGTGGCCACCACGATCATGACCGCCCAGATGGTGGCGGGCAGGAACGGGCGCACGATCCAGAAGCTCGCCGCGATGAGGCCGCCGATGGCGACCACGGCGAAGAGCACGCGCGTCACGTCCCAGCGCACGGGTGTCGCTTGCATCGGCGCCTATCTTAGCCGAGATCGCGGTGGCCCGCGTGCCCTGTCGCCGGTACACTGGCCGGGCGCGGGCCCGAGGGTCCGCCGGCCGAAAGGAGAGTGACCACCACGATGGCGGCTCCCACCCCGTTCCGCATCGACATTCCCGAGGCAATCCTCACCGATCTGCGCGAGCGCCTCCACCGCACGCGGTTTCCCGACCAGGCCCCCGGTGCGCCGTGGGCCTTCGGCGCCGATCTTGCCTACGTGCAGGAGCTCTGCGCCTACTGGCGCGACCGCTACGACTGGCGGAAGCACGAGGCCGTCCTCAACGGCTTCCGGCAGTTCACCGCGCCGGTGGCCGGCATCGATCTGCACTTCATCCACGAGGAAGGCCGCGGGCCCGCGCCCCTGCCCCTCCTCCTCTCCCACGGCTGGCCCGGCTCCGTGTGGGAGTTCTACAAGATCATTCCCATGCTCACCGACCCCGCGCGCTTCGGGGGCGACGCGCGCGATGCCTTCACGGTGGTGGCGCCGTCACTCCCCGGCTATGGCTTCTCCTTCGCTCCCGGCCAGCCACGCTTCGGGGTGAGCGAGATTGCCGACGCCTTCGCCACCCTCATGACCGACGTCCTCGGCTACCGGCGCTTCGCCGCCCAGGGCGGAGATTGGGGCGGCTTCATCACCGCGCGGCTCGGGGTGAGCCACGCCGACCGGCTCGCAGGCATTCACGTGAACCTGCTCTCCCTGCGCCGCGATCTCCCTCGCCCGGCCAATCCCACGCCGGAGGAGCGGGCGTATCTCGAGGATCTCGCCACGTGGCTCCGCGAGGAGACGGGCTACCAGTGGATCCAGGGCACGAAGCCGCAGACACTGGCCTTCGGCCTCACCGACTCTCCCGCGGGACTGGCCGCGTGGATCGTGGAGAAGTTCCGCACGTGGAGCGACTGCGGCGGCGACGTGGAACGGCGCTTCTCCAAGGACGAGCTCCTCACCAACATCACGCTGTACTGGGTCACCGGGGCCATCAACTCCTCCTTCTGGCCCTACTACGCGCGCTACCACACCCCCTGGCCCATCGCGGACGGGCAGCGGATCGAGGTGCCCACGGCCTACGCGGGGTTCCCCAAGGAGATCGTGCGGCCTCCGCGCTCGTGGGCGGAGCGCGTCTACAACATCCGCCGCTGGACGGTGATGCGCGCGGGCGGGCACTTCGCTGCCCTCGAGGAACCGCAGGCCCTCGTCGACGACCTGCGCGCGTTCTTCCGCGACCTTCGCTAGGAGGCCATCTCATGAAGCTCGGCTTCTCGCTGCCCATGGCCGGCGCCTGGGCTACCCCTGACAACCAGGTACTGGTCGCCCAGCGCGCGGAAGCGCTCGGCTATCACTCGCTGTGGGTGTTCCAGCGGCTCCTCTACGCGGTGAAGCCGCAGAACGACTACCCGCCGCTCCCCGGCCAGCCGTGGCCCAAGGCCTTCGAGCGCGTGATGGACCCCCTCGTCTCCCTCGCCTTCGTGGCGGGCGTCACCCGGCGCATCCGGCTCGGCACGAGCGTGCTGATCATGCCGTACTACACCCCGGTGATGCTGGCCAAGCAGCTCGCCACCCTCGACGTGGTCTCGCGCGGGCGGCTCGACGTCGGGCTGGGCCTCGGGTGGTCCATGGACGAGTTCGATGCGGGACCCCCGGTAGTCGAAGATCTCCCGAAGCTGGCGGTCGATGAAGAGCCGGTTCATGAGAACGCCCAGCGGCCCGAAGGGCGGCGAGTAGCGCACCTCGTCCTCGATGACCGTGCCGTCGTCTTCCGTCCAGAAGCGATGGCGGTGATCCCAGAGGCGGTACACGCCGGCGACCTGCACGTCGCGGAAGCCATGCGGCGGATCGTACTCGCTGATGAGGGAGCGCCAGTGCGTCCGCACGCCCAGGACCCGCACGTGATAGTCGAGCGTGAGTCCCCTCGCCATGACGATCGGCCCCTCCGTGAGGATGCGGAAGCCGAGCCAGGGCGGCGTGATGCGCGGCAGGTTGCGCGGCTCCGCGAAGAACGCGAAGGTCGCGGGCAGCGGACGCGACACCCACTGTCGCCGGTGCAGCGTGGAAATGGGCCACCCGATCATGCCCCGTAGTATAGCGAGGCGGCCGCGCGGCGGACCTAGCCCGAACTATTCACGAACACGCGTAGCGCGAGGCGGGTCGGGGCCCGTCGTCAGGGGCGGGGGAGCGCTCCCGCTGCGTCACCCACGCGCCTGAATCGCCGCCCTCCGGGCGGCGCACAGGCGTCGGGGGCCCCACCCCCCCGGAGCGCTCCCCCGCCCCCGCCGCCACCCGCCCCGATCGCACGTGCGGCACTCGTGAATAATCCAGCCGAGCGGAACAGTGACTTCAGAGGAAGCTTCACACGCTCGGGCTGCACGAAGCCGAGCCGGCGATGACGCCTACCGCGCGCCGGACACTTTCCCCTTGAGCCCCGACTCGAATTGGGTGAGCTCGTTGAGCGCCCAGGGGCGAGACCAGTGATGGCGACCTCGCAG
>JBKOVG010000332.1:0-18271 GCA_046723845.1 Candidatus Methylomirabilota bacterium
GTCCCTACCTGACGGAATTCCTCGAAGACCTTCTCCTGGTCCTCTGGCGCGATGCCAATGCCGGTGTCGCTGACTGAAATCTCTACGAAGCCATCCTTGGGCACTGCCCCGACCTCAACCCGCCCGCCCTCTGGCGTGAACTTGATCGCGTTCGAGAGCAGATTGAGGACGACCTGCCGGATCTTCCGCTCATCGCCCTGAATCTCGCCCAGCCTATTGTCGATGCTCGTTTGTAGATCGATGCTCCGTCGTCCTGCCCGCTCGCGGACCAGCGTCAAGGCGTTGTCGAGTGCCGTCGGGAGATGAAACTCGGTCAACTCCAGCTCCATCCGCCCGGCTTCGATCTTGGAGAGATCGAGAATGTCGTTGATCAGCGAGAGCAGATGCTGGCCGGAGGCGTAGATGTCTTTCAGGTACTCGTCCTGCTTCTCGGTCAGCTCCCCGAACATCCGATCGACGAGCACCTCGGAGAACCCGATGATGGCGTTGAGCGGCGTGCGCAGCTCGTGGGACATGTTGGCGAGGAACTCCGACTTGTGACGGCTGGCCGCCTCAAGCTGGGCGCTCTTGTCCGCGATCTCTCGGAAGAGACGCGCGTTCTGGATGGCGAGCGCCGACTGCGTGGCAAAGGTCTTCAGGACCTCGATGACCTCGAGCGAAAACTCGCCCGAGACCTTCCGGAGCAATGACAGGCTGCCGATGATCTCTTCCTCGCGGAGCAGCGGCACGGAGAGGAGCGCCCGGTAGCCCGCGTCGATGAGCATGTCGCGGACGTGGCTCTGGTACGCCCCGGACACTGCGATGTCTGCGATTTGGGTAGGCTCGCGCGTCTCGGCCGCCCGGCCCATCGTCCCTTCCCCCTTGCGGAGCGGCATCGCCCGGAGCGTCCCGATCAGCGCCGCGTCGATCCCGTGCGTGGCCCGCACGTGAAAGACCTCAGTGGCGTCGTCATACTCGGAGATCGCGCAGCCGTCCGCGCCTGCGAGCTGAGTGGCACGGGCGACAATCGTGTCCAGCACCGTCTCGACGTCTAGGGTTGAGCTGACGGCCTGGCTGACCTCGCCCAGCGCCGTCAGCTTCTCGACCGATTGAGTCAGCTCGGCGGTCCGCGCCTGCAGCTCCTTGAACAGGCGAACGTTCTCCACGGCGATCACCGCCTGGTCGGCAAAGGTCTTCAGCAGCTCGACCTCGTTGTCGGAGAACGGCCCGGCCTTGGCGCGCCCCACCACGATCACACCGATGGGTGCCCCTTCCCGGAGCATGGGTACGAAGAGGCCGCTTCGCCAGCCGATCGCGCGGCGCAGAGCTTGCTGCTGGTACTTGGGTTCGACCTCGACATCGGGTATGTGGACAACCGCACGCTCCAGGATCGCCCGCCCTGCGCCGAAAGCCCGGGTTGGGCGCGCTGGGAACATGCGACGCGCCGTCTCGTGAGCTTCGAGAGTGTAGTTGTGCTGGGCGACATGATGGAGCAGTTCGCCGTCAAACTGAAGGAGCGTCCCGAAGAGTCCCTCGCACAACCTCACGGCGCTTCTGACGATCGTGTCGAAGACCGGCTGCACGTCGGTGTGCGAGCGGCTGATGACCCGCAAGATTTCCGACGTCGCCGTTTGCTGCTCCAGCGCCTCGGTGACCTGCGCATGGGATTCGGTGAGCGCCCGATTCTTCTCCCCCAGCTCCTTGAACAGCCGTACGTTCTCGATGGCAATGACCGCCTGATCGGCAAAGGTCTTCAGCAGCTCGATCTGCTTGTCATTGAAAGGCCGGACGAATCGTCGCGCCACTGCGATTGCGCCGTGCGCTCGGCCCTCGCGCATCAAAGGCACCGAGAGGACCGTTCGGAACATTCGGAGTGAATCGTCCAACTCAGGATCCTCACTGACGTCGGCGATCTGGACGACGGCGGCCGCAAGGATTGCCTGCGCCGTTGCGCTCCGGTGGCTCGGCGGTTGAGGGAACGCTCGCTGGACAGCGTCGATCTCGTCTCGCGTACGGCCATGTTGAGCCACAAAGTGGATGAGTTCGCCGTCGAACCGGTATAACCCGGACAGATCGGCTTCGCAGAGCGTAGTCGCCGACATGGCGATCGCGTCAAAGACAGGCTGGACGTCGGTCGGCGAACTGCTGATGACCCGCAGAATCTCTGCAGTGGCCGTCTGCTGCTCTAGCGCCTCCCTCGTTTCATTGAACAACCGCACATTCTCAATGGCGATGACCGCCTGGTCCGCGAAGGTCTTGAGCAGCTCGACCTCGGCCGCCGAGAAGGCGCCCGGCTGCGCGCGGCTCACGACGATGACCCCGACGGCGTCACCGCTCCGGAGCATCGGCATCGACAGGACCGAGCGGAAGCCCCTCTCGTGTGCGTGGCGCCGGAACTCGTCGCTACACGATGGATCCGTTTCGACATCGGCAACATGCTGCATCGTCTTCGTGAGCACGGTGTGCTCTGGAGGAAAGCCCGTGATGGGCCGGTGGGGGGCCCGGAACCGCTCGGTGGCGGCGGCAGCGCTTCCCGGCGCGCCACCCCGCGCCGCTGCCATGCTGATCAGCTCTCCGTCGTATCGGACGACCGCCACCCCTACCGCGTCGAACAGACGCATGGCGCTGTCGGCGATGGCCTCGAAAACGGGCTGGACGTCGGTCGGCGAGCTACTGATCACGCGTAGGATCTCGCCCGTCGCCGTCAGGTCGCGGTTACGTCCCTCCAGCTCGGTGAACAGTCGCACATTCTCGATGGCGATGACCGCCTGGTCCGCGAAGGTCTTGAGAAGTGCAATCTGGTTGTCGGAGAACGGTTCGGGCTGGTACCGATCGACTGTGATGGCGCCGATGACCTCGCCGCTACGAAGCATTGGAACAGACAGGACGCTTCGAATACTCGACGTTCGGGCGGCCTCCGTCAGGTCGAACTCGGAATCTGCGAGGACGTCGGGGACATGGACGACGGAGCGCGTCACGATCGCCCGCGCCGTGATGCTTCCCCGGCCTGGAGGTCTCGGGAACGCGCTCCGGAGCGCCTGGGCCCACTCGGCGGTGATGTCGGCTAGAGCGGTCAGGTGAATCAGCGCTCCGTCGAACCTGAAGACCGCACACTCCCGGGCGTCGCAGAGCCGCTTGGCTCGCTGCGCGATTGTCTCGAACACCGGCTGCACATCGGTAGGTGAGCTTCCGATCACGTGCAGGATCTCGCTCGTCGCCGTCTGCTGGCCGAGCGACTCGGTAAGGTCGCGCTCCACGTCCGCGTACGAGGCCCTTGGCGGGCCGCTCGCGTCGGTGCGTCTGAGGGGTGTTCCACATTCAAGGCAGAACTTGGCGTGCGACGGATTGTCCTGCTGGCATCGGGGACACTGCATAGCAAGACCTCCCAGCGGGGGGGCTGGGAACGGTCAGAAGGGTATCGAGAGACTAGTCTCGCAACGGAGAGAGGTCAAGGCGATCCAGCAGCGCTCCAGCATGCAACCTCAGGGCGAATCGCTGTCAATTCATCAGATGGTCTCCGCGATTCAGCCCTAGGCGGATCGCGGTCAACCCCCCCGGTCGCCCAGGGAATCGTGGCAAAGTCTGCTCTCTCGACCGACAATCTTCGTCCATCACCGATTGCCCACGGCTTTGGAAGTGCCTGCCGTAGTTGTCGTCCCGGCCCCGGCATGCGAGTTGCTCCGCTTGGTTTCAGGGAGGAACAGCCATGAGCACGCCGGCACCCCGGTACCACAACGACGAAAAAGAAATCTATGAGTTCGCCTGTCCCAATTGTTGGTCCGTCCGAACCATCACCTTGATGCCTGGCATTGACCGCCCCATGTGTGACTGCGGCTCCCCACTCTTTGTGTTAGGAGAGGCAGAGAGCGAAGAAGCCGAATACCTTCCGCTCGACCATCCGCACACCGACCCAAATTGTTCATTCTGCGCAGTTCGCCAAACGTCCATGCAGCACAAGCTTTGGTGTGCGATTTACTTCCTGAGGAATTGCAATTGCGGGTACGGTCAACGGCCTTAAGGATTGGCGGAGCCTCGCGCAAAACGGCAGAGAAGGCAGGTCCCGAGGGAGTTAGGCCTCAGCATCCTCATCAACGATCTCGTAGTCGCAGAGATCCTCGACCACCGAGTGCAATTCGATTTTGAACCACGCCTTGAACATCGCGAAGTCTCGACCTTGTGGCCACGCCGCTTCCTCCGTGTGCCACCCATAGAGTTCATTCTCAAATATCGCGGCATGCACTCTTTCGAGAATCTCCCACGCCTCCTCGTCGTCGCCGTAGCTTGGGATCAAGTAAACCGTCTGCTCAGCGTTCGGATCGGGCACGAGTTTCGAGTCATCCAGTCCTGCCGCCCAATCCAGATAGGGCTGCTTCGGCCGTACGATAACGACACCGCGGTTGAGCATCGCTCGCCTCCCAGGGATCGCCGAGGCAGATCGTGTCACGCAGACGTGGCCTATGGTCCGGAAACTCATTCTCGCCCTCGTCCCCGCGGCGCTGCATGGCGTTACAACCAGACAGGATGGGCAAAGCGGCCCATCCTGCGGGCAGCCCGGGTCCACCGCTCGTGACCATGAAGCGCGTCTGTGGGCGCGCTCGCACGAGAAGGTCTCCGGCATTGGCGCGCTGATCGTGTCGCTGCGGCGCCGGCAGATCACCTTGGCGTTGGCGCTGCATGCGCGACCGTGCGCGGCATTCCACCTATAGCGGCAAGGCCGCGGAGGCCCGCGGGCACGTCGTGCGCACCCTCACCACCCAGTTCGAGCGTCTCACCGTGTCGATCGAAGACCTCGATCAGAGTTTGCAGGCCCTGCTGCCGCCGGCGAATCCCGTGGGAGTCCATCGGATGCCACCCTGCTGCAAACCCTGCCCGGGGTGGGCCCGTATACCGCCGGCACCCTCCTGGGGGAACTGGGCCATCTCACCCGCTTTGCCGATGCGCGGGCGCTGGTCGCGTACGTCGGGTTCTACCCCGTCATCCGGGAAAGTGGCGAGCACGCCGCCACGCCCTTCCTCTCGCCCGCGGGATCGCGGATCGCCCGCCACGCGCTCTACCTGGCCGCCGTCAATGCCGTGCGCCGCAGCGCCGAATGGCGGCGACTCTATCAGCGCAAAATCGACCACGGGAAAAAGCCCAAGCAAGCACTCATTGCCGTCGCGGTCAAATGGCTTCACACGGCCTACGCGATGCTCAAGCATCGGGCGCCCTATGATCCCTCGCGACTTGTCGCCACGCTTGCCACAACGTCCCCTTGACGGTCATTGGATGACCTCAACCGCCCGTCCCAGCAGCGACGGCGGGATCGTCAGGCCGAGGGCCTTGGCGGTCTTGAGGTTGATCACCAGCTCGAATTTCGTCGGCTGCTCGACGGGGAGGTCGGCGCGCTTGGCACCCTTCAGAATCCTGTCCACATAGCTCGCGACGCGACGGTAGAGATCCGCTTCGTGCGCCCAATAGGACATAAGACCGCCGGCGTCAGCATATGCCCGCGTACCGAACATGCCGGGCAGATGGCGCTTGATCGCGAGCTCTGCAAGTCGGGTCCGATGGAACGCAGTCAGCGGATCGGCCAGGACCAGCACGGCGCCCGCCCGTTTCCTGGTCATTGCCTCGAACGCACGCTCGAACTCCTCGGCACGGTGCGCCTCCAGGATTTGAACCTGTACGGCCAGCGATCGGGCGGCGGCCTCCGCGCCTTTCAAAGCGAGTGGGTGCCACGGATTATCTGGGTTCCACAAGACGGCGATTCGCACTGCCCGCGGAACCGCCTCCTTCAGCAGCTCAAGCTGTTTGCTGCTCAAGTCCGCACTCAGGGTGGTGGTGCCCGTGACATTCCCGCCGGGTCGTCCAAGGCTGCCCACGAGGCCCAGCTGAACAGGATCCGGAGTGTTCATCATGACGATCGGGATCGACGCCGTCGATCTCTTGGCGGCAAGAGTGGCCGCCGGCACGGTCGCCACGATCACGTCAACCTTGAGGCGCACACGTTCGGCCGCGAGACCATCGAACCGCTCCGTCTTCCCTTCTGCACTGCGTCACTCCAGGACGAGGTTCGTTCCTTCGACGTACCCCCGTTCGCGTAGGTTTCGCTGCAAGGGTGCGGAGGAAATGGCCCCGGTAGAAGTCCCCGGTGACAGAACTCCAATCCGCCAGAACTTGCCCGTCTGCTGCCCCTCGGCGGCGAGCGGCGCGGCGAGGAGTATCGCACCCGTGCCAGCGAGGAACGTGCGCCGGTTTATCACTCAGCCGTCCCGATCAATTGAACCAGCCGGCCCTACGAATGCGGTGTTCCTCAACCAGGAGCCATGGGATGTGTTGCCGTACCTCACGCCATGCCTCAGGCGCCCACGGGAAGGTGCGGACGTAGCGGAGGGCTACTGAGACCTTGAGCCAGGGCAGGTAGCAGACGGTCTGGGAGCGGGGCGCGAGGTGATACGGGGTCTGGGGCAACGGGTCCAAGCAGGAGGCCTCCTTACAGATTGGGCGGAGTGTAGCAGAACACTTCTATGAGCGTGTTGAGCTAGTGTGAGTCGAGCGATGACGCCAGCCCGTCGAACAATCCCGCGCCGCACATCCACGGTCGCCAAGCGAAAGACACTGGCATCCAGCCCGCCGCAGCGGCCGTATATCGGCACTCGTTCACCGTAAGCGCCATCAGGAACATCGCTACCTGTCCTTACTCTTTCGGTGGAGCGGTTGGGCAATCTCGGCACCACACTCGTAGGTCATCCACACGCTCCCCTTCTCGGCGCCGCCGTCCATTTGCTCGCAGCGCCGACGCTCCTGAAGGAAGGCATCGAGGGCGTCCCAGAGCGTTTCCATGGCTCCGGCAGCCGTAACTGAGTCAGTTTCGATGGTCGATGACCACAATCGGATACACAGCTAAGCTGGTCGGCCTTATGGGTACCCTATCGAATGCTCCTGGCGGCGAGCACATGAACGCTTGCAAGCTGTGCGGCGAAACGCGGACGTTCTCACGAACTTACACTGTCGCGAAAGGGCCGACGTATACGCTGAGGTACTTCACCTGCAAGCACCCGTTGGCAGACGTGTCGAAGGTGCAGCCATCATCGACTGTGCACCCGACTCAGTGACTACCCGCCCTTAGCGATTCGAGTCGTCCTGCTGGTTGCTGATGGAAGCCCCAGTAGCCAGCTACGTGTTCCTTGACGTTTAGCGATCACCCACGCTACCTTTGCGCGTCCCATCCGCTCTTCTCGCAGGGGGTCCACGCAGCATGAAATGTCCCCGCTGCCAGCACGAGAACGGTCCGAAGGCAAGGTTCTGTCAAGAGTGCGCCGCCCCGCTGGCTCGGACCTGCTCGAAGTGTGGCAATGAACTCCCTTCGACCGCGAAGTTCTGTCCCGAGTGTGCGCACCCCACGCGTGATGCAGTGGCAACCGATCTAGGTCGACTCAGCTCTCCTGAGACCTATACTCCGAAGCATCTCGCCGAGAGGATCCTCACGTCCAAGGCCGCCCTGGAAGGCGAGCGCAAGCAGGTCACGGTCCTCTTCGCCGACCTCAAGGGTTCCATGGAGCTCCTCGCCGACCGCGATCCGGAAGAGGCGCGAACGATCCTGGACGCCGTGCTCGAGCGCATGATGGAGGCGGTGCATCGCTATGAGGGCACGGTGAACCAGGTCATGGGCGACGGGATCATGGCGCTCTTCGGCGCGCCCTTGGCCCTCGAGGATCACGCTCTACGTGCCTGCTATGCCGCGCTGCGCATGCAGGACTCCGTGAAGCGATATGCCGAAGAGGTCTTCCATTCAGACGGGATCAGCATCCGCATCCGTGTCGGTATGAACTCCGGCGAGGTCGTTGTTCGGGCAATCGGCAGCGATCTGCACATGGACTACACCGCCATTGGCCAGACGACGTACCTGGCGGCGCGGATGGAGCAGCTGGCTGATCCAGGCACTGTGCTTCTGGCTCCGGCGACGCACAAGCTTGCCCAGGACTACGTCGAGGTCAAGGCTCGAGGCCCGGTCCGGATCAAAGGTCTGTCGGAGCCCGTAGAGATCTTTGATCTTGTCGGCGCTGGGGCAATCCGCTCCCGGCTTCATGCCGCCGTCGTCCGGGGCCTGACGCCCTTTGTTGGTCGCGGGAAGGAAGAAGACCAGCTTCGCCACGCCTCGGAGCGGGCGGACTCAGGTCATGGGCAGCTCGTGGCCGTGGTGGGAGAGCCCGGCGTGGGTAAATCCCGGCTTCTCTACGAGTTCGTGCACTCACCTTGCACTCAGGGATGGCGGATCCTCGAAACCGGATCCTTCTCTTACGGCAAGAACACGGCGTACCTGCCCATCATTGGCTTACTCAAGGCCTACTTCGCCATTGACGAGCGGGATGATGCTCCGGCGATCCGGGAGAAGGTGACAGGCAGACTTCTCGCGCTTGACCGTTCTCTCGGGCCCACGCTGCAAGCACTGCTCTCCGTCCTGGATGTTGCCGTCGAGTATCCCGACTGGACGCAGCTCGAGCCCCCACAACGCCGTGAGCGGATCCTGGAGGGCGTCAGACGCCTACTGATCAGGGAGAGTCGGGTGCAGCCGCTCTTGGTACTCGTCGAGGACCTGCATTGGATCGACAGCGAGACACAGGCCTTGCTGGACAGACTGGTGGAGAGCCTGCCGAACGTACGGATACTTCTCGTCGTCAACTACCGACCCGAGTACACGCATTCCTGGGGGAGCAAGACCTACTACACGCAGGTTCGACTTGACACGTTGCCAGCACAGAGTGCCGAGGCACTGCTTCTCACACTGCTCGGGGATGACGCTGGCCTCCAGCCGCTCAAGCGACTGCTCATCGAGCGAACGGAGGGGAACCCATTCTTCCTCGAGGAAAGCGTCCGAACTCTGGTCGAAGGAGGGGTTCTCAAGAGGGAGCGGAGCGACTACCGTGCGACAAGATCGCTCGAGTCCATCGAGGTGCCGGCCACCATCCAGGCGGTGCTAGCCTCCCACATCGACCGGCTGTCACCGGCGGACCGAAGCCTCCTCCAGGTAGCTTCCGTCATCGGTGAGACCGTGCCACTCGAGATTCTCCAGGCGGTCGCGGAAATAACTGAGGAGTCTCTTCAGCGTGCTCTCGCGAGTCTCCAGGCGGCGGAGTTCCTCTATGAAGGCACCCTCTATCCCGAGCTCGAATACATCTTCAAGCATGGATTGACTTACCAGGTCGCGTACAATTCGCTCCTGCTGGAGCGGCGTCGAGCCCTCCATGCTCGAATCGCCGAGACCATTGAACGGCTTTATCCCGGGCGCCTTGGTGAGCACATCGATCGGCTCGCCCATCATGCGTTTCACGGTGGGTTGCGGGAGAAGGCTCCCCACTATCTCCGGCAGGCCGGGCTCAAGGCCGCCGCCAGGTCGGCACTTCACGAAGCTCAGGGCTGGTTCGAGCGCGCGTTGGAGGTTCTAGAGACGTTGCCGGAGCACCGCTCTACGCTGGAACAGGCCTTCGACACCCGTCTGGAGCTCCGACCTGTGCTAACCCAGCTGGGGGAAGTTAGGCAAACGCTGGAGCGCCTGCGCGAGGCCGAGGCCCTCGCCGACCAGTTGAACGACGACCGCCGTCGAGGCCGGGCCTCTTCTGTTGCGACGGGCGTCTATTCTCAGATCGGCGAGCCGGACGAGGCGCTCGAGAGCGGCACCCGTGCGCTCGAGATCTCTGGGCGCCTCGGGGACTTGACGCTCCGCATCCTCACTACGAGCTATCTCGAGCACGCGCATTACCTTCGGGGCGAGTATCAGCGAGTGGTCGAGCTGGCCACCGCTAACCTCGCGGCCCTGCCCGCGGAACAAGTCTACGAGTACTTTGGGGGCGCCGCACCACCATCGGTCTACGATCGCTCGTGGTTGGCCATGAGCCTCGCCCAGCTCGGTAGATTTGCCGAAGCGACAGAATACGAAGTTGAGGCAATTCGTCTCGCCGAGCGTACGCAGCGTGCGTTCACCATCAGCCTAGCCTATTTCGCCGCCGACACCTTATACCTCCTCAAAGGCGACTGGGCCAAGGCCGGTTCGCTGAGTGAGCGCTGGGTCACGGCGGTCCGGGCGGGAAACCTCGTCCTCCTACTTCCCCGTGCGGTCGCCGCCTCCGCGTGGGCACTGGCACAACTCGGCGAGGCGAGCGAGGCGTTGAACCGTCTCCACGAAGGTGAGTACCTAGTCGAACGCCTGGCAGAGAAGGGGTTGGTTGGTTATCACGGCTGGGCTTACCTCTCGCTGGGTCGTGCCAGCCTAATGCTGGGCCAGCTCGATGAGGCGCGGAGACTCGGCGGCCGTGCTGTCGAGTTTTCTCGGCGTCAGCCCGGGTTCCGAGCTCACGCCCTACACTTGCTCGGCGACATTGCGACCCACCCCGACCGGTTCGATGCCGAGAGCGGCGAGGCCCACTACGGCCAGGCCCTGGCGCTCGCCGAGCCCCGCGGCATGCGCCCCCTCGTCGCCCACTGCCACCTCGGCCTCGGCAAGCTCTACGCACGCACCGAACAGCGCGAGCAGGCCCGCGAGCACCTCACCACAGCGGCGACGATGTACCGTAAGATGGACGTGCAATTCTACCTGGAGCAGGCAAAGGGGAGTTGAAGGGGCTCGGCTGATGCCTTGCCCGTACCCAGCAGAACAATTCCGCCTGGGCCCGCTTCTGCAACAGCTGCGGTGAACACCAGGAAGTCGATTCAGCAATGGCTGGGGAACCAGGCGCGGCGAGAGGAGGAGAGCAAAATGTCAATGAGCGATGTCGCAATGAAGTTCTTCGAGGCGTGCGAGACGGGCAAGGGCTGGGAGGGCTGCAAAGCGTACTGTCACCCGAACGCGACCTTCGTCGCGCAGGCCGAGCCCCTCGCGGACGTGAAGACGCTCGACCAGTACTGTGACTGGATGAAAGGCCTGCTCAGCTTCATGCCGGATGGTCGCTACGAGCTGAAAGCGTGGGGTGTCGACGAGCAACGCAAGAACGTTTCAGCGTACGGCGTCTTCTACGCGACCCACACCGGCCATGGCGGTCCCTGCCCACCGACGGGCAGGAAGACGAAGACCGACTACGTCTACGTAATGCAGTTCGACGGCGACAAGATCAGGCACATGCAGAAGATCTGGCACTCCGGCCTGGCGATGAAAGAACTCGGTTGGGTCTGAAGCTTTCGCCGACCGTGGCCGCGTCACGCGCGCCAGCGGAGCCGATGGCCATCGTTCAGACTGGATCGTTCGTCTATTCGGCGAGAGTCATCTAATTTAGCACGCTGCTCGAGCCAGGCCCACTTGCGTCGTCGGCGTCCACTGCGCGTGCGAGCGTCTCGGCGGGCGGTGGCTACTCCGCGACGGGCTCGGGGAGGGCCTCCACGCGACCGCTGGCCTTTTTGGCCGCCGGTCCGGTCTGATCCGCACGGACGCGACGCATCCAGGAGATCAGGAAGAGCAGGGCCGTGAACAGGAACACGAGCAGGATGTAGATGTCGCCATACGCGAGGACCTGCGCCTGGTCGGTGGCATCCCGATAGAGCATGGCGAACGCGCGGGAGGGTAGCCAACACTAACACGGTCCGGCAGCGGTGGAGGGAAAGGCATATGCGGTACGAGGCGTTTTCGTTTGGCTCGATCCGGATCGACGGCGTCACCTACGACCATGATGTCGTGATCGACCGCGGAGAGATTCGGAAGAGGAAGAAGAAGCCGTCCAAGAAGTTCCGTGACCAGTTCGGCCACACGCCGCTCTCGGTGGAGGAGAAGATTCCCTGGAAGTGCCGGCGGCTGGTCGTCGGGACCGGCACCGGCGCCCTGCCCGTCATGGACGATGTGAAGCTCGAAGCCATCCGCCGCTACGTCGAGTTGCTCATCTTCCCGACGGCCCAAGCCATTAGGTCTTGGGGGCAGGTCCACCCCTGGCAGATTTTCGCGTCCTACCCTCGCGAACCAATGACCCGTTAGGGCGACGATGCCAGCGAACTCCAGTGACCGTGAAGTACAGATCGACGACTGGCCGATCCCCGTCGGGGTCGAACGAGTCGGCCTCCAGGTTCAGAATGTAAGGTGAGCTTGAAACATCACGCGCAGCAAGGGTGCCCATGTCGATGTCGACGTCAGTGCGGCCGTTGTTTGAACGGACCGAAGCGAGAATATCATACGCCGGATAATCACCACCATTACGCACGTACACTGCCCATCGCCGTACGTGCGGGTCGATGTCGAGGGAACTCAGTTCATTCGGCCGAGCCCATTCGATATGACAGGAGACGTGTTCGGATGTCTGAGGCTGAAATGGAACCAGGGCCTGCTGAAGCGCAGATTGCATGTCCCCCTGATTGGCGAACCGCGCGAAGACGATTTCCTGCGTCGACGCCAGGCGAGAACGGAACTTGAGCTGCGACGGTACGACCGGGGCTCGGTGCCCATCTTCGGGATCGAACATGAGAACGATCCTGGGCATGTTCAACTCTCGGGCGACATCGAATTCGAACTCGACGAACGAACGGTCCGCGTCATCAACCTTTACCCGGGTTCCCTGTTCGAAACCAACGATACCAAGGTAGACGTCGCACGCCGCCAGCCGCCGACGGCACGTCTCGGCCGGCGTCTGGTCCTCTGCGCCGAAAGTCGTGGATTGTTCTTCGACAGAAAAGCCCTCCATCGCAGCTATCGTCCCGATCGCCTTTCCGACGAACATCCCCAAATCGCTCGTATGGCTGATGAATACCCTCATATTCACTGCCTCCCTCGGCGCATCGCGGATGTAAGGACCTTATCAGACCTGAGTTGGTGCCTGCCCGCATGGGGCAAGACTGGCGCAACCGGGCTCACAACGAGAGGGGTCCAGGATTTCATCGCCCGTTCGCCGTCCGTGCGGATCGCCGGCCCAACCAAACTCAAAGTGCGGGGCCAGAAGTTCGCCGAAGGCAGCTTTAGCACCTTGACCTTCGACTTGCGCCCGGCTCTCAAGGTCCACTGGACCGCGCACGGCGGCATCGCGGCGACGCCCAACGCGGAAAAGTCGGTGATCCGGTTTGGCGTCCCCTCTACTACCGCGCCCGGAAGCTCCTTCACTCGAACAGTCCAGGTCGCCGTTACCGACGCGGATGTGACTTACCGCATCGGCTTCCGCTTCCGTCCACGTTGAGATGGTCGACCCCGAGGATAGCTGACAAAAGAGGTTAAGCGGGACTTCCCGCTCAAGGCCGGCTCTCGCGGCCATCGTGATCGTCAGCCGATGCACTCCCGCACAGCGAAAGCGGAACAATGGACGCCTGGCGCGGCCGAGGACCAAGAAGCGGTCTTCGAAGAGTTCCGGCAAGTGGGGACGGCGGACAAGAAGGTGGAGGGCACGGGGCTCGGGCTGGCCCTGTCACGGAAGTTCGTCGAGAGGATAGCCAACACTGGCCCCTTTCCGGCAGCGGTTGCCCCCTCGGGTCCCCGTCCCCCTGACGTAATCTGCCAGACTCGGACGCGGAACGCCCGAGGAGCCCGATGGCACAGCCACAGCCGTTCGCCGCGGAGGGGGAGAGACCTCGATGAGCTCACGCCGATCATCGGACGTCACCCTGAGATTCCGGTCGACAAGATGACGTCACCGGGATATACAGGGCGATGCGGTTCGATGTGATGGATCTCGTCGGCGTTGGTCGCCCACCGCGATTGCTGCTGATTCACGGTCGGAGCGCGGATTGGCTTGACCTGAAGGATTGGCTTCGCGAAGAAGCCGGGCTCAGCGAGGTGACTGTCATGGGCCAGGTATTCGGTTCGGGCGAATCCCTCCCTGAGAAGTTCGAACGGCTCGCGTCGGAGGTGGACGGAGCGATTGCCGTGGCTACTCCCGACGATATCGGAGGACTTGCTGGTCCCCTGCAAGACAAAAGCCCTCGTACCCGACAGAACGTCTGGCTCGAAGTTGGGTGGTTCTGGGGTCGCCTGGGTCGGGGGCGATTCATGGTCTTGTCTTCTGGCTCGGTGGAGATCCCCAGCGATCTCCACGGTTTGGAGTTGTACCCATATGTGTCGAGACCGCGAGAGCAAGCAGATCGACTGCGCGCCTTCATCAAACGGCTCGACTCCTGAGCTGCACCGGTGTGCACGATCCGAGCGTTGACCACGGCCTTTGAGCCCCGATCGTTCAGCAGTTGCTCTAGCGGCCCGCTTCCCGGAGGAGCCCTGGGTGCTCGCCACGGTCCCCGTGTGCCGTGCGGGCGATCTGCCTCGATGACGCAGACGCCGTGCTGACCACATTGTTCCGGTAGTGCACTCGCATCCCCGCGAGCGGCCGGAGCGGAATCTGGAAGCTCGAAGATAGCCAACACTAGCCCCCTCGAGCGGCGGGTGCCCCGCGCCTGGGTCCGTCCCCGCGACATATGGTGCCAGACTCGGGCGCCGGCCGCCGGAGGAGCCGCTGCCACAGCTCCCGAGGCTTATCAAGTTGATGCCCTCATCCACCTGCTGGACGACGCGGCTAACGGTCGCAGACCGCCCTGCCGGAGGTATAAAGTAGCTGCAGCGAGCGCGCCGCGCGATCCGGCCTCGTGGGTGGCGACCCGGGCGGGACGGTAGGCGCCAGGGGAGGTGGGTACAATGACGATATTGTCTTCCGAACGGTGCGTCGCCTGCCGGCGCGACTCGCCTCAAGTGACGGAGGCCGAGATTCCCGAGCTCAAGCGCGAGATCCCCGACTGGCACCTGGTGGAACGTGATGGTATCGCTCGGCTCGAGCGGATCTTCGACTTCCCGAGCTTCACCCAGGCGCTGGTCTTCACCAACCGCGTGGGCGCTCTGGCCGAGGACGAGGGTCATCATCCCGCCCTGCTCACCGAGTGGGGGCGGGTCACGGTGACCTGGTGGACCCATAAGATCCGCGGGCTCCATCGGAACGACTTCATCATGGCCGCGAAGACTGACGCGCTCGTCGCCGAGAGCGGACACATCAGGCGGGACGAGCGCCGAGAAGCTCGTGCGCCGTGAGCCCGCCGGCGGTCGAGACCGACATGATCAACGCCCAGCAGTTGGTCGAGGAGATCAGGCGCGAGGTCAACCCCGTCGAGCAGGAGCTCCGTCACCACCCATACCTCGCTGCGCTTGAGACGGGGCGCGTGCGCCGCGAGGACCTCACGCGCTTCGCCGGGGAGCAGCACCACATCATCCAGAGTGATCTCCGGAGCATTGCGCTTCTGGTGAATCGCTTCGGGGCGACGCCCTCCGGGCCATTCTTCCAGGCGGTGCTGGGCGGAGAGACGGCGGCGCTGGCAGCGCTCGGGACCTTCGTGGCCGCCGTGGGGATGGACGACGCACGGCTTCAGGCCTACGAGCCGGCGCCCGGCGCTCACGCCTACACGGCCTTCATGGCCTGGCTCGCCCTCTATGGTTCGGAGGCCGAGGTGGCCGCCGGCTTCCTGGTGAACTTCCCAGCGTGGGGGGCCAACTGCGGCCGCATGAGCCGCGCCCTTCGAGACCGCTACGGGCTCACCGAGAAGGCTACGGCCTTCTTCGACCTCTTCGCCGCTCCCCCTGCTGACTTCGAGGGCCAGGCGATGGCCGTGGTCGCTAGCGGTCTCGCCCGCGGCACCGACCCGCGCCTCGTTAAGCGCGCGGCCCGGCTCCTCCAAGCCTACGAGAAGCTCTACTGGGACACACTTCACGCCCTCTCAGGTGCCTAGGAGGCTCGCGAGAGAGTCACTCAATGTCTGCTTCGAGTTCTGCTTCTGCCGGTCCCAGCCTACCGTTCGGAATGACCCCCCGTCTCAGAATCTGTTCGTTGCTCCCGAGCGCAACGGAGATCGTTTTCGCGCTTGGACTTGGCGACCGGCTCGTGGCCGTGACCCACGAGTGTGATTTCCCTCCCGAAGCGGCCCACCTCCCTGTCATCACGAGGAGCACCCTCGACCATCGGACACACGGCAGCCGCGAGATCCACAACCATATCTCAAGCGCCGTGCACGCCGGCAGCAGCATCTACGCACTCGACCAGGACCTCCTGGAAAGCTTCAAGCCCGATCTCATCCTGACGCAGGAGCTCTGCGACGTCTGCGCGGTCTCCTACCACGTCGTCGAGAAGGCGGTCCACCGGCTCGAAGGCCACCGCATTATCCTCTCCCTCGAGCCGATCTCTCTCGGCGGTATTCTCGAGACGGTTAAGCAGATCGGTGAAGCGACCGGGGCTCAGGAGCGCGCCGCCGCAGTCATACGGGAGCTTCAGAAGCGGATTGACCAGATCGCCGCAAGGGCGCAAACCGCTTCGGGACGTCCCCGTGTCTTCGCCATGGAGTGGCTCGACCCGCCCTTCACCGCCGGCCACTGGGTCCCCGAGATGATTCGTCTCGCGGGCGGACGAGATGAGCTCGCGCGAGAGGGATGGCCCTCGTCCGAGATCGCCTGGAGTCGCATCGCGGACTACGATCCCGAGATCATCGTCCTCATGCCGTGCGGCTTCACGCTCGAACGCACCGGCGAGGAATTCGCCCGGGTGAACTTCCCTGACGAGTGGCTGGGTCTCAGCGCGACGCGGTCAAAACACATCTACGCCGTGAATGGCTCCGCCTACTTCAACCGCCCTGGCCCGCGCATCGTCGAGGGCCTCGAGATCCTCGCCGAGATCATGCATCCCGAACTTTTTCCCCGAGCGATACCGCGCAAGGCATGGCAACAGCTCGAGGCCGATAACAGCAGGCGGTGACTCAGGGGTTCTCAGTTTTCGGAGGCATGACGCCGCCGAACATGGACCCGCTCCGGAAGGCCGGACTGCTCGGACGCCGGTCGCCCCCGCGGAGGTGGCGCCAATCGTTCGTATGCGCCCTCGGCGCCCAGCCCGGGCGCTGATCGGCTGATATTCGACGCCCCTGGGCGGGCACCCGAATCCTTCGGAGCCTCTGCCCCCGGCGATGGGTACATCCGGCGCCCGAGAGATCGCTTCCACGTCCTAGCGGAACAGGCATGAGACGCTCGAGCCATCGTGAATCGCTTGAATGGCGTCCGCGAAGAGTCGCGCCACCGATTGAATGTGGATCTTGTCGATACGTTTGCGCTCCGGGAGCGGGATCGTGTCCGTCAGCACGAGCTGGCGTAGCGGCGAGGCCTCGATGCGTTCGATGGCCCTCCCCGATAGTACGGCGTGGACGGCACAGGCTTCTACGGCGACGGCTCCCCGCTCGAGCACGAAGCGCGTCGCCTCCATAAGGGTTCCACCGCTCGCCACTTCGTCGTCAATGATGAGGGCAACCTTACCCTCGACGTCGCCGATCAGATTGATGGCCCGCGCGTCCTCATCGTCCCCCTGGCGCCGCTTGTCCACGATTGCGATCGGAAGGTCCAGGCGATTCGCGTACAAACCCACTTCCTTCGATTCGCCCACGTCGCCCGCGACCAGCACGTAGTTCGAAAGATCGCGGCTCTGGCGCAGGTAATCGCACAGGATCGGCGCGGCCTGGAGCTGGTCGGCCGGGATGCGGAAGAAGCCCTGCACTTGAGGCGAGTGCAGGTTCATGGTGAGGATCCGATTCGCGCCGGCCGTTGCCAGCAGGTCGGCCATGAGGCGCGCGGTGATCGAGACCCGGGGTCGATCCTTCTTGTCGGAACGCACGTAGGGGAAGTACGGGAGGACAGCGGTGATTCGACCCGCTGACGCATGCTTGAGGGCGTCGATCGTCATCAGCAGCTCGATGATCCCGTCCGAGACCGGCGGGCAGGAGGGCTGGATGATGAAGACGTCCGCCTCGCGGACGTTCTCCTCGATCTGGACCAGCAGGTTCTCGTTGGAAAAGCGCAAGACCGTCGAGCGGCAAATATCGGTGCCCAGATGCTTGCAGATGTCATGCGCCAACTCCGGATGGGCAGTGCCGCTGATGACCTTGATGGCGCTGATCATGCCCCCCTCCTGGCGGAGGGACCGCGTACCTGTTTGTCGCGACGCACCGCCGTGCCGCGCGGCTGCCAAAGTGACAACGTGGCCGAGTCTATCCCATGCGGAGCCTCTTCGCGATCCTGGCGTGGATGTGTCGCAGCGCGACGGTGCGGGTGAACACCCAAGCTCGGGAGGCCAGACCTACTTTTCCTCTTGGCTCGCTGTCAATTCATCACATGGTCCCGATCGGTCAGCCCGTGAGGTCGATCGTTGTCAACTCCCGCCGGTCGCCCCGACGGCGATGATCGAAGGCACCGCGAGCCAGTCGGATGCCCACGGCCTGCCAGGCGAAGCCGGGGGCTGCCTGGGCAGAGTTCTTGAAGCCCAAGTGAGGGATTCCCCACCTTGGGCCTCCGTCTTCAACCTGCAGTCACCGGCAGGCCCGGTGCAGCCTCGCCGGGCACAAGGTT
>JBKOVG010000266.1:0-11546 GCA_046723845.1 Candidatus Methylomirabilota bacterium
AACCGGCGAAAGGCACAGTGAGTTCTCCCAGTCGAGCGGGCCGCCGAGCACTCAGGGCCGCGCTGAGTTCCACCCGAAGCGGACCGCGGAGAGAGCGGTGTCGAGAGCCGGTTGACGGTATAGCTGTCAGCACTGGTCGAGCAGTGCATGAGACGCGGTCGATGCGGCCAGCCGGCTGGCAACCGACGCGGTGTTACGGATCAGAGATTCTTCCTGGTAGGAGTGTTTCACGAACTCATCAACGCGGATATCGCGCCGAACAAGCGCTTGCAGGCGACGGAGTACAGCGTCCGCTGCGCGCCCGCTTCCCGCCGCGCCTGAAGCGTGGCGTTAGCCCTTCGCCAGAACCATTTCCTTTTGAGCGATCGTGAACTGAGCTATCTCCGCCGCGCAGAATCACGAACTTCCGCGACGGCTGGAGCTGAGGATTTTGACAGTGACGCGGCTGAATCAGCGCACCACGGCCATCAGACCGGACTGCTCATTTCCATCTTCGCCTGCCCGAGCCAGTACGGCATATCCATCTCGCGGTACATGGTCGACGCCCTGGTGAAGTGCTCTCGGGCCTCCTCGCGCGTACCAGTGCGTCCAGAGAGCTTGCCGAGGCCGAGGTGACAGTGGGCAACGAGAGGCCGCATGCCAAGCTTCTCGGCCAGCACGAGCGCTTCCCCATAACGGGTACGCGCGGTCGAATGCGACGTCCTCCGCACGGCGAGTTCTGCGAGAAGACGTAGGGCATACGCTTGGTACCCGCGGCAGCCTCGCTCACGGGCGAGATCGAGCGCGCCCTGTGCTTGCCTCTCGGCTTCTTCGAGGTTGCCTTGGAGCCCAAGGACCTCACTCTGCCAGACACGGAAGAGAGCGAGCCCCACCTGGCTCCCCATGGATGTCAAGGCGCTGAGCGCCTCCTCGAGCCGGGAGCGTCCCTCCTCGAGTTGTCCGCACAGCGCCCGGGCGTAGCCGAGCGCGGCGGCACCAGTCGGCCGGCCGATCGCAAGGTCCTCTGAGGCGCTCAGTGTGAGGAGTTGTTCGCTCAATGAGCCCACCCGTTCGAAGTCCCCTTGCCCCAAGTAGACGAGAATCTGAGCACGAAGGGCATATACAACGTCGAGCCGGCGACCCGTGTGCTCTGCGAGATGCCTGGCCTCGTCGGCGCGTTTGATTCCTTCGTGGAACTCGCCGGTCTCGGCAAGGCAGAACGCAAGCCAGACGCGTGAGAGCACTGCCGCCGGCACTGCCAGACCGAACCTCTCCTGGGCGTCGTCGTCACCGAGCAAGATCACGTTGTCCAGGAGCGGGCTCATCGCTCGACCGTAGTCTCCTGCCTCCTGGTACGCCATGCCGAGGTGAAACCGGGCGGCCACTGCTAAGCCGACATCGCTCAGTTCCTCGGCGATGGTGAGGGAACGATCGGCCAGTGTAATGGCCTGGTCCAAGTCCCCGACGGTCCGCCAATAGTTGCTCTGATAGTCGAGTGCGCGTCCGAGCCGCTGGCGATCGCCCAGAGCACGTGACAGGGTCTCGGCAACCTTGAGGTGATCAATCAGCCCCCGATAGCCGGTCGTGGTCTGCGAGATGGCATTGCGGAGCTCGAACCGTATGTCGATGCCTGCTTCGAGCGTGGAAGGGCGTTCGGGCAATCTCTTGAGCGCGTCGATCGCCTGCTCCAGGTAAGTGCTCGCGGCACGATTGGCTGACTGCCCGAAGGCGCGCGCCGCCGCCTGTTGCAGGTACGTGACCGCCTGGTCCCACAACTCGCCCCGCACGGCATGGTGGGCCAGCCGCTCCACGTGCTCGCTCAGCCGGTCCGGATAGCAACGCTCGATGACGCGGACAATCTGAGCGTGCAGTGCCTTGCGCCGTTCCTGGAGCAGGGTGCCATAGGTGACTTCATGGGTCAGCGCGTGCCTGAAGGCAAATTCGGGATCTGGGAAGAGACGTGTCTCGTACAGGAACTCAGCCTCCTGCAGATGCGACAGTCCCCGGTGCACCGCCTCCTCGGGGGCTTCCGCCACGGCGCGGAGCAGCACGAGCGGCACATCCTTTCCGATGGCCGAGGCTGTCTGCAGCAGCCGCTTGTCATCGGCCGAGAGCCGGTCGATCCGGGCCGCGAGCATCACTTGCACGGTCGGCGGGACCTCGATCGCCTGGATCGGGTGGGTCAGACGATAGGCGCCACGTCTCCCGGCGAGTGCTCCCGTCTCCACTAGCGTCCGAATGCTCTCCTCGATGAAGAAGGGATTCCCCCGTTTGACCAGCAGGCGCTTGAGAGGTTCCAGCCCCGGTTCATCACCCAGGAGCGCGCTCAAGAGTTCGCCAGCACTCTCTGCCGGGAGGGCATCGAGGCGGAGCTGCGAGTAGTAAGTCTTGCTCACCCAGCTGTGCTGGTACTCCGGCCGGTAGTTGACGAGGAAGAGGAGCCGGGCCTTGGGCAGGCTCTCGACCAGAGCGTCGAGCAGGACTTGCGACTCGGCATCGATCCAATGCAGATCCTCGAAGACTAGGAGGACCGGCTGCCCCTGGCTCTCCCGGAGCAGGAGGTGCTTGACGGCGTCGAGGGTGCGCTGCCGGCGCTCGGCGGGGTCGAGAGCCTGCCAGGAGGTGTCCTCGGCAGACGCACCGAGGAGGGAAAGCAAGGGGGACACGATCGGTTCGAGGGCCCGGTCCAGCGTGAGCACCTTGCCGGTCACTTTCTCGCGAATGCCACGGTGGCTCTCGCGATCGTGAATCCTGAAGTAGGTTTTCAGGAGATCGACAACGGGCAGGTAGCTAATCGCCTTACCGTAGGACGCTGAGCTCGCTTCAAGGATCAGCCAACCCTGAGTACGGTGGGAATGGGTGAACTCGTAGGCGAGACGGGACTTGCCGACGCCGGGTTCTCCCACGACAGCGACAAGTTGGCCGCGCCCATCGTGCGCGAGAGTCAAGGTTCGGCGGAGATGCTCGAGCTCCGCGTCGCGGCCGACGAATCGCGTCAGTCCCCGTGCGGCGGCCGCGTGGAGCCGGGTCCGCAACGCGCTCGCGCCAGTGAGCACGTAGACCTCCACGGGCTCTACCAGGCCCTTGACCGCGACCGGCCCTCGGGCCGTGACCTGCACGTAGCCTTCAGCGAGCTGTAGGGTCGCGGGGGCCAGCAGGATCGTGCCGGGCGTCGCCATCTGCTCCATGCGGGCGGCCAAGTGGGTGGTCTGTCCGACTGCCGTGTAGTCCATATGGAGGTCGGAGCCGATAGCGCGGACGACCACCTCCCCGGAGTTGAGCCCCACGCGGATCTGGATCGGCACCCCGTGCAAGCGGAAGACTCCCTCCGCGTAGTGCGCGACTGACTCCTGCATGCGGAGCGCCGCATAGCAAGCTCGGACGGCGTGGTCCTCATGGGCGAGCGGTGCTCCGAACAGCGCCATGATCCCGTCGCCCATCACCTGGTTCACCGTGCCCTCGTAGCGGTGGACCGCCTCCATCATGCGCTCCAACACGGGGTCCAGGAGCTTCCGGGCTTCCTCAGGATCCCGGTCGGCGAGCAACTCCATCGACCCCTTGAGATCGGCGAAGAGGACGGTCACCTGCTTCCGCTCACCCTCCAGCGCACTCTTGGAGGTGAGGATCTTTTCGGCGAGGTGCCTGGGAGTGTAGGCGTCAGGAGCGGCGAAGCGTTGTTCTGCCGGCACAGCGGCCACCGGATGCCCACAGACAAAACAGAAGACCGCGCCCGTCGGCAGCGCCGTGTTGCACTTGGCACACGTCAACGTGAGCCCTGCGCCGCACCTCATGCAGAAATGCGCCCCGGTCGGATTCTCCTGCTGGCACCGAGGACACGCCATGCCGTCGCCCTCCAAAAACCGGGTCGATGACCATCGAAGGGGCGGTAGCGAGCGTAGCGGTCCGGCTGGCAGGGGTCAAGGAGACCACAACTAGCCCTAAGTGACTCGCTGGCTACCGCTGGGGCCGTGCCTGCAGCGGTCCAAATGACGGCTGGAGAAAAACATTGCCCTGGAGATCTGCGAAAGGCTCTGCTTTTAGAGGTCTTCCCGGGGAAGAGAATGCCAAGTCAGAATGAAATGATTGAGGACAGCGCCTAGAGGATAGGCAACACGAACGACCTTCGGCAGCGGTCGCCCCCTCGCGCCCCCGTCCCCGCGACATAAGGTGCCATACTCGGACGCGGAACGCCGCAGGAGCCGATGCCACAGAAAGTACAGCAGCTACGCAGAAGAACTGATGAAGCAGCGCGCAACGCCGCGGGCAGGCTGCTTCGGTTCCGCACCGCCGTGAGCATCTTTTCCCAACCTTCGGCGATCGGTGCGCTGTTGAGCAGGGCCTGATAGAGCAGCGGAATGCCGCCGCGCTCGACTTCGATCGCCGCCTCGATCGGGGCCAGCTCGGAACGTGTGCCCGGTGTCACCGGCGGTACGCGAGATGGCAATGTGTTCTCCTTTCGCTCTCTAGCCGGTCCAACCGAGGTGGCTCAGGAAATCCCGTGCACGCTCGGTCGTCGGCGCCTCGAAGATCTGTTCGGGGCGTCCCTGCTCGACGATGCGCCCCGCGTCGAACACGGCCACCCAGTCGCCCACCCGTCGCGCGAAGGTCATCTCGTGCGTCACCACCCCCATGGTCATCCCCTCGTCGGCGAGCGCCTTCATGACGCTGAGCACTTCGCCGATCGTCTCGGGATCGAGCGCGGACGTTGGTTCGTCGAAGAGCATGACGTCGGGCTCCATCGCGAGCGCACGGGCGATCGCGACGCGCTGCTGTTGGCCGCCGGAGAGCGCGGATGGATAGCTTGCCTCCTTGTCGGCGAGACCGACCTTCGTCAGCATCGCGCTTGCCCGCCGGCTCGCTTCATCCCGCGCCGCGCGCAGCACCGTGCGCGGTCCCTCGGCGACGTTCTCCAGAGCGGTGAAGTGAGGAAACAGCTCGAAGCTCTGGAATACCATGCCCATGCGCCTGCGTACCGCGCGCAACGCGGCTTCTTCGCGCGGCAGATCGCTGCCTTCGAACTCGATCCCGCCGCCGTCGATCGATTCGAGCCCGTTGGTGCAGCGGAGCAGCGTCGATTTGCCGGAGCCGGAGGGTCCGATGAGACACACGACCTCGCCTGCGTGCACGTCCAGGTCGACGCCGTTGAGCGCCTGGAAGGTTCCATAGCGCTTGATCACGCCGCGATAACGAATGATCTTCGAGGCGCCGCTTTTCACGCGTTCCGCGCTCATTCGGTCACCGCGTAGCGCCGCTGAATCCAGTCCACGAGCTTCGCCTGCGGATAGCCCAGAAGCCAGTAGATGGCCGCCATTGCTGTGAGCATCTCCAGTACGCGGAACGTCTGCGCCCGAACCTGCATCGCCACGTAGGCGAGCTCGGTCACCGCGATCACCGAGACGAGCGAGGTGTCCTTGAACAGCGACACCCACGTGCTCGCCAGCACGGGAAGGATACGGCGCAGCGCCTGCGGCAGGACGACGCGCCGCAACGCCTGAACGCGGCTCATGCCGAGCGCCATCGCCGCCTCGAGCTGTCCGCGCCGGATCGAGCCGAGCCCGGCGCGAAACGTTTCGGCGTTGTACGCCGTGACGTTGAGCGCCAGCGCCGCCAAACCCGTCGCGAACGGCGAGAGGCCGACGCCTGTGGAGATAGGCAGTACATAGAACGCCCAATACACCACCAGGATCAGCGGCAGGCTGCGGAAGAGCTCGACATAACCCGTGGCGATCGCCCGCACGGGCGTCCATGCGTACAATCGCGTCGCCGCAACGACGATGCCGCATGGCACCGCGATCGCCATCGTCGCCACGGTGAGAAGAATGGTCATGCCGGTGGCGGCCACGAGCGCCGCGCGGTGCTCGACGACCACGCTCCAGTCGAAGTTCATCCCTACGAGCGTCCCAGGTGCGCGACCCGGCGGTAGAGGCGATCGACGCCGCGAGTGACCGGGAACAGGATGAGGAAATAGACGAGCATCGCGAAGCTGTACACCTCGATCGGCTGAAAACTCTGGCCGGCAAGCGTCTCCGACTGCCGCATCAGCTCCGGCACCGCGATGACCGACGCGATGGCGGTGTCCTTGATGGTGACGGAAAGCAGCGATCCGATGGCAGGCAGCATGCGAACGATCGCCTGCGGCAGGACGATGCGTCTCAGGATCTGCCAGCGCGACATGCCGAGCGCAAGCGAAGCGCGCGTCTGCCCCGGACGCACGGACTCGACGCCGGCGCGCACGATCTCGGCGGCGTACGCCGCGAGGTGGACGGTGAGGCCGATCAATGCCGCCCCGAACGGCGGCATGGTGAGGCCGGTGAGGATGGGCAGCGCGAAAAACGTCCAGACGAGAACGACGAGTACCGGCACGGCGCGCATCGAATCGATGTAGAGCACGACCGGGATCGCGAGCCACCGCGGTCCAAACATCCGCGCGAGGCCGACAGCGAACCCGAGCGCGACGCTCGCGGCGGCCGACGATGCCGCGAGCGCGATCGTGGCTACAAGGCCGTAGCCGAGAAAGCGCCAGTGATCGGTGATGACCGAGAGGTCGAAGGCCATCGACGGCGGTCTCTCTAGCGCATGGTATCGACGACCTTCGCCTCGTCGGTCTTCAGGGTTGGCTCGATCTCCTTTTCGATGGCGCGGGCCCACTGCAGGAATGCGGTCTGATTCTTGTCGATGGCCATGCCGACCGGCGCGCTCTTCTCCGTGCTGTACTGGCAGTTGTTTTCCTTGGGCAGGACGGCGAGCTGCGTGAGCTTGCGCCCCATCGCAACCCAGGGCACGCGATTGATGGGCACCGCGTCGGCCCGTTTGGCCAGCACCTCTTCCACGGGAGCCACGCCGGAACCGGCGACTCCGCGCAATTGCGCCTTGGGAAAACGCTCCTTGACCCACCCTTCCTCGCCGCCACCCGTGTAGTACGCGATCGTGATGTCCGGTCGGTTCAGCTCGTCAACCGACTTCGCCTGGGCGAATTTCGGATTGGACGCAAGGCCGAACATGCATACGCTGGTGCTCGAGTAGATGATGAAGTCGACGACCTTGAGCCGCTCGGGAGTCTCCGCGAGCGGAGTCACCGAAATGTCGACCTGATTGGATGCGAGCACTGGCACTTTGGTCTCGTGGCTCACCGGCACGGCCTGAAGCTTGACGTTGAGCCGCTTGGCGTACTCCTTGGCGAGCAGCCACGCCGGTCCGCTCCAGGGATCGCCGCTTCCGCTCGTGTTTTCCACGAGCCATGGCGCATTGGCGAGCACGCCGACGCGCAGCACGCCCGCTTTCTTGATCGCATCGATGCGCGGGCTCGCGCCGTTCGCGGGCACCGGAGTCTCGGCCGCCGCAGAAACCGCAAACGGCATCAGAACGACAGCCGCGGTCCAGCCGATGAGCGTCCTCATGGATCCTCCTCGTTGGGTTTTGTGTGCATTCGCGAGCTCACGCCGACTGCGTGCGCGACCCGGCGAGCGGCAGTGTAAATGAAACGCAACCGGAATGTGGCGTCGAAGAGAAGCGTGGACTGGCGGTCGCGGTGCCGGATCATCTCCGACAGCGAGCTGCTTCCGGTCTGGTCGCAATGAGAGCGTAGCTAACATTAGCATCCTCCGGCGGCGCTCGCCTCGTCCGTGGGCCCCGTCATCGCAACATAATCTGCCAGACTCAGACGCCGGCCGCCCCAGGAGCCCCTGCCACAGTGGAGCCGCCGATGATCGTGAGGGCGACGCCGCCCCGCGCCTTCGCCTCGTGGTAGGCGCGCAGGCGGGGGCCCGGCTTGCCGTCTCGGCCATCGCCTCCGCGGTGGAGAAGATGCGGTTCTTGAGCGTGAGGCCGCCCACGCGGAGCGGCGTGAACAGATGGCGGAACTCGCCCGGCGGTGGCTCGCGCATCTCCGCGCTCAATTGAGCCCCGCCTTCGCCGCTGCCGTGAGGACCCGATCCAGGTCGGCCGGTCGGCGATAGGGCAAGCGCTGCGCGAGGCCCGACAGGGAGACGCCGGGGCTGAGTCGGCGCGCCTTGTCCCACGCCTCCCGCGCTTCCTTTTCCCGGCCCATCTCGGCGAGCAGCACGGCGAGGTAGGCGTGCGCCGGGAGGAAATTGGGGTTTTGCTTGATGACCCTGTCGAAGGCGTCCGCCGCGTCAGCGTTGCGCCGCAGCAGATAGGACGCGTGTCCGAGCGTCCACAGATAGAAGAACGGATAGTGCGGGTTCAGCCGCATGGCCTGGCGGATGAACTTGATGCTGTCCTCGGGCTGGCCTGCCCACCCGAGGATCTCGGCGAGGGTCTCGTACCCGTCGGCGTCGTTGGGCCCGAGCGCGACGGCGCGCTCCGCCTCGGCGATCGCCTTGTCGTGCTCCTTCTCCCACAGGGAGATCTGGCCGAGGAGGCTGTGGCCGGCGACCAGGGTGTCGTCCAGCGCGATCGCCCGCTCGGCCAGCTCCCGGGCGCGGCCCAGGCTCTCGGGGTCGGCGCTCCAGCCGAACTGCCAGCTCTGCAGATGAGCCCAGCCCAATCCCATGTAGGCCTGGGCATACTCGGGATCCAGGTCGAGGGCCTTCACGAAGAGCCGGCGCGCCTGGGCGTTGGCCTCGCGGGTCGTGCGCCGGCGCTCCTCTTGCCCGCGGAGGACGAGGTCGTAGGCTTCCGGGTTCCCCGTGGGCGCGTGGCCCATCCGCCCACGCTCGGTCTCCGTGAGCTTCACCGCGAGGGCTCGGACGATCTGCTGCGTCACCTCGTCCTGCAGCGCGAAGATGTCGTGCACCTCCCGGTCGTAGCGCTCGGCCCAGATGTGATACCCCGTAGTCGCGTCCACGAGCTGCGCCGTGATCCGCACGCGGCTGCCCGCACGCTGCACGCCCCCTTCCAGGAGGTAACGCACGCCCAGCTCGCGGCTCACGTCGCCGGCCTTCACCGCCTTGCCCTTGTAGGTGAAGACCGAGTTGCGGGCGATGACGAAGAGTCCCGAGACCTTGGACAGCCCGGTGATGAGGTCTTCCGTCACCCCGTCGCTGAAGTACTCCTGCGCGGGATCCTGGCTCAAGTTCGTGAAGGGTAGCACCGCGACAGAGGGCTTGTCGGGCACGGGCAGCCCCGACGACGCGGGAGTCCCGAGCCGGTGCCAGCCCACCCACCCTCCGGCGCCGAGGAGCAACAGGATGGCCGCGATCCCGACGATTCCGGCGATCCGACGACGACGGGCGCGGCCGCTCGCATTCGACAGCCCGAGCGCGGCGCCGGGGTCGAGGCGGAGGCGGTACACGCGCACGGGTCGGGCGATGTTCTTGACGGCGTGCTCGCCGAGGAAGTCGTAGCCGACGGCGAGCTTTCCCTCCACCTGGTCGTAGGCCGTGCCGGAGAGGCAGATGCCGCCGCCCTCGGCGAGGCCCTCCACGCGCGCCGCGATGTTGACGCCGTCCCCGTAGAGCCGCGGGCCCTCGACGATGACATCGCCCAGGTTGATCCCGATGCGGAACTGCATCTGGCGGGCGGCGGGCAGCGCGGCGTTGCGTGCGCGGAGGTCGCGCTGGATCTCGACGGCGCTCTCCACGGCGTCGACCACGCTCGAGAACTCCGCCAGGACGTTGTCGCCGGGAGCGTCGACCACGCGCCCGCCGTGCCCATCCACCGCCGCGGCGATCGCCTCGCGGTACTCCGTGATCGTGCGGACCGTCGCCACCTCGTCGTCGCCCATGAGGCGGCTGTAGCCTTGCACGTCGGCGCTCAGGATGGCGACGAGCTTGCGGTCCACGGGACGCCCATCCATAGCCCGGATTCTACCGGGTCCGCGCCGCCCGTTGACAGGGGCCACGGCGGGGGCAGCATCGCTTCGGTCGCAACCGACAACGCGAAGGAGGCACACATGGCCCAGATGACCCTGCCGCCGTGGATCCAGGCGCTGCAGCAGCGCGATCCCGAATTCGTGCAAACCTACATGAGCCAGCGCGAGCGCATCTTGAAGGACGGCGCGATCCCCGCCAAGTACAAGATCCTCATGACGATGATCGTCGATGCGATCCAGTCGCACCCCGACGGCGTGGCGACGATCGCCGGTCGCGCGCGCCGCGGGCGCCACCGACGCGGAGATCCAGGAAGCGGTCGAGGTGGCGTATCTCTTCGGCGACGACGTAGCGAGGCCTTCGCCGCCGGCCGGCAGCGTCGGATACTGGCCCAGGGGGCTTGCCTCTCGGATGGACATTTCCGGGTTCTGGCCCCTCTGAGAGGGCAGCATAGGGGAGCCGCGCGGGACTCCGCAAGGCGCCCATCGGATACACCGGACGGCTTCCATCGGTCGAAGGCCGGACCGCAGCCGGGTAGCAAGGGGCTGGCCAACCCGCCGGCCCTTATCTAGACGTCAGGTCACTATTTCAAAGCTGAACTCGAGCGGCCTGTTTGCCGGCAGGTGGTTGCGGGCCCCCGCAATCGCCAACGACTGAGCGGCCCTTTCACCTTTCCGAAACACTCTGGCTGCAAAAGGTTGACAGCCCCCTTGCACAGGAGTACTAGTCAGCCGATGGGTACCCGCGCGTCGTCGTGCGCGTTGGCTCTGCTTCTCGTCGCGTTGATCCTAACGCTAACCACGCTGGCCTATGCCAACCCGCCTGATCCCAGCGAGAGTCTCGCCTTTTTCGACGACAACGACTTCGACGAAGTTGTCGGATACATCACCTCTGCGGCCGGCCTCGTCCAAGGGCCGGTCGTCCACAGCCCTCGTCCTGTTCCCGTCCTCATTGCTCCGAAGCTTCCGGCCACCGATAGCGTCGTCGCCTTCGTTCCGCTTTCCGCGTCCGATCCCCGCGCTCCCCCCACCGTCTAGCCCGCTCCGCCCGCGTAGCCGCGTTCAGCGGCACCCACATCCCGGGGTGTTGTGTTCGGCGCCAGAGGCCCGTATGTCGCTCACGAGAACCGCTGACGAGGACACGTGTGTGACGGTCTCATTCCAATTCCGAAACCTGGGAGCGAGGGACGGAGGCCGGCGGTGAGGGTTTCCGACATGGGAGAGCTTGGGCAAACGAGTGAGGGCTACGAAGCTATGCGAGTGGAGTATGCATTGCAAGTGGCGCGTGAGAGGGGCAAGCCGCCGGTTAGCTCCCCTCGCGAGTCGCCAATACCCGCTCAAATAAACCGCCAACCCGAGTCGTTAATCTCCCGCACAACAGGAGATGCACCCGGCTACGCGGCCACTTTGCGCCGCATGATGGCAGCTCAGTCTTCGTCCGCAGCGGACCTTCTGCTCGGCCTGCAACGGCATTATGGCAATCGCTATCTCCAGCGCGTGGTCGCCTCGGCGCGAGCCGCCAATGAAAGCCCGCACGTGGAGCCCGATGTTGACGCCGCCATCGAGCAGGCGCGCGGCGGCGGGCAGTCCCTCGACCACGTTACGCGTTCGAAGATGGAAGACGCCTTTGGCGCGAATTTCGCCGGGGTCCGCGTGCATACGGATTCCCAGGCTGACGCTCTCAATCGGGACGTGAATGCCATCGCCTTCACCACCGGCCAGGACATTTTCTTCAGCGACCGAGCTTACAATCCGGGCACCTCCGGGGGCCGGGGATTGCGCGCCCATGAGTTGACCC
>JBKOVG010000006.1:0-8989 GCA_046723845.1 Candidatus Methylomirabilota bacterium
GCCCGGGATTGGCAAGTCGCGCCTAGCTCGGGTATTGAAGGATCACATTGCGGCCGAGCGGAGTGTCAGATGGGAATGTCGATGCTCGCCGTACCATCAGGACAGCGCTCTCTATCCGCTGATCGATCTGTTCCAGCGCACACTCGAATTCGACCGCGACGAGACACCGGGCGAACGGTTCGCGAAGCTTACCGCGGGACTCGCCCGTTACAACCTCGCCCGGTCCGAGGTGGTAGCGCTCTGGGCCGCGCTCCTGTCCCTGCCGGTTCCCGATCAGCACCCGCCGCCATTGGACCTCACGCCTCAACGCCAGAAGGAAAAGACGTTCGAGGCCATCGCGGCCCTCCTGTTGACGCTGGCCGCGGAGCAGCCGTTGCTGTTCGTTGTAGAAGACCTGCACTGGGCTGACCCGTCCACGCGCGAGCTTGTGGATTTCGTCCTTGGCCAGGTCCCGGCGGCGTCGATCTTGATGCTCATGACGGCGCGTCCGGAGTTTCGTGCGCCCTGGCCCCAGGGCAGTCACATCACGTATCTCACCGTCAATCGGGTGACGCGCAGGCAGACGGAGGCGATGGTCGAGCGAGTGACGGGCGGAAAGCGGCTGCCCGCCGAGGTGCTCCAGCAGGTCGTGGCCAAGACCGACGGTGTGCCCCTGTTCGTCGAAGAGCTCACGCGAATGGTGCTCGAATCGGATCTGCTTCGGGACCAGGGCGATCGCTACGAGCTCTCCGGGGCGCTGCCGCCGCTGGCCATTCCCTCGACTCTCCAGGACTCGCTGATGGCTCGCCTCGACCGATTGGCCACGGTCAAAGAGGTGGCGCAGGTGGGCGCGGCGCTTGGGCGCAGCTTTCACTACGAGCTGTTGCGCGCCATCGCCGCCCTCGACGACACAACGCTCCAGCAGGCACTTGCCCGGCTCGGCGAGTCCGACTTGCTCCATCAGCGTGGCGTGCCTCCGGATGCCACGTATGTCTTCAAACACGCGCTGATCCAGGACACGGCCTACCAGTCGATGCTCATGAGCCGGAGGCAGCAGCTCCACCGGCGCATTGCCGACACGCTCGTCGAACGATTTCCGGAGACAAGCGGCACGCAACCCGAGCTCGTGGCCCATCACTACACGGAGGCAGGCCTGGCGGACCAGGCCATCGACTACTGGCTGCGAGCAGGCCGCCGGGCGGTGGAACGGTCGGCGAACCTCGAAGCCATCGTGCATCTCACCCGGGGACTCACCGTCCTCGAGACGCTGGGCGCCCGTGTCGACCGGCGCGAGCGCGAGCTGGCGCTGCGCACGGCCCTCGGACCGGCACTCATGTCCACGAAGGGCCTGGGCGCGCACGAGGTCGAGCAAAACTACACGCGGGCGTTCGAGCTGTGCCGGCAGCTGGGCGAACGGCCAGAGTTGTTCGCCGTGCTCCGCGGTCTCTGGGAATACCACGAGCTGCGCGGCGATCTGAAGACGGCGCTGGAGCTCGGCGAGGAGCTGCTGCGGCTGGCCCGGGCTGCCAACGACCCCGCGCTGCGGCTCATCGCCCACGACGTCCTCGGCGACACGCTGTACTGGCTCGGCGAGTTCCCCCGCGCTCTCGAACACCTGGAGCAGGGCATTGCGATGTACCGGGCCGACGAGCATCGCGCGCTCGCTCACCAGCACGCCGGTTATGATCCGGGCGTCGCCTGCCTGAGCTTCTCGGCGTATACGCTCTGGTACCTGGGCTATCCCGACCGCGCCGTCCAGAGGAGCGAGGAGGCCATCGCGCTCGCGCGTGATCTCTCCCAGACGTTCAGCATGATCATGGCCGTGGAGTTCTCGACGCTCGTCCGTCACCTGCGCCGCGAGCCGGTTTTGGCCAAGGCCAGCGCCGAGATTTCCGTCGGATTGTCGACGGAACAGGCGAACGCGTTCTTCCTCGGCTGTGGCATGGTCGAGCAAGGCTGGGCGAATGCACACGAGCGACAGGACGGCGAAGGCGTCGCGCTCATCCTGCGCGGCATGGACATGTGTCGGAGTGCCGGATCCACCCTCGAGTTCCCGCACTGCTGGGCGTCGCTCGCCGAAGCCCATCACGCTTCGGGCCGCATGGACGAGGCGCTCGGGGCGGTCACCGAAGGTCTCGAGCAAGCGCGGGACACGTCGGCGCGGTTCAACGAGGCGGAGCTGTACCGGCTCAAGGGTGAGCTACTCCTGGCGGGCCTCCGTCCCGAGGACGACGATGCGGCAGAGTGCTTTCGTCAGGCTCTCGAGATCGCTCGACGCCAGAGCGCGAAGTCGGTCGAGCTACGCGCCGCGATGAGCTGGAGCCGTCTGCTCCAGCGGCAGGGCAAACGCGAGGACGCGCGACGCCTGCTCGCGGAGGTCCACGCGTGGTTCACCGAAGGGTTCGACACCGCCGACTTGAAGGAGGCGGGGGCGCTGCTCGACGCGTTGACGAAGGATTCCGCGCCGGCGTGATCTCGTCGGCGTCGGATCTCCCGTGCCCCCGATTCTCTGTGGTATCGGCTTCTGGGGCCGTTGATGTTGCCTGTCCTCCAGACGCGGTCCACAATCATTTCTTTTGACCGTGGCAGGTGTGCCCCGCGGTCGGCTACACCGACAAGCCTTTGTGCCACACGAGAACCGCGTGGTTTTGAACGCCGAGGGGGCTGTATAGTGCTCCTTGGCTATGCGGACTCGCCCGACGCCTAGCTTGCCGTCTGCCCGGCGCTTGACGCTGCGCCCGTGCTTGCCCACAATCCCCCTGCCGATGAATCGGCTCGCGACGGCTTCCTCGGCCGCGGGAGGGGCGTTCCCGGCGCTGTTTATATCGCGTACGCGCTTAGCGTGGCCAGCGGTCTCGGCGTGCCACTGACGGAGCTGCTGCACAGTGTCGGGGCTACTGCAAGACGACACTTGAGGTTATGAGCAAGACGCACCGCACGTCGTGACAGGACACGACGGGATCCGAACGGTGTCGGGCGGCGCAGGACGAAACCCGTCACGAGGAGGCGATTCGAATGATCCCGGAGACAGTTCGCGCGCTCGTTTCCACCGGACCTCTGGCCCATCTGACCACCCTCAACTCCAACGGAAGTCCGCAGGTCACGGTGGTCTGGGTGGGCATCCAGGACGACGAGTTCGTCACCGCGCACCTGGGCGAGTACCGCAAGATCAAGAATATCCGCAACGATGGGCGCGTCGCCCTCTCGTTTCTCGGCAAGGCGAGGACTCCGCAAGGATTGCTCGAGTACGTGGTCGCGTACGGTACCGCTCGCGTCACCGACGGTGGCGCGGTTGACCTGCTGACGCGGCTGGCCAAGATCTATATCGGCCCCGAGGCAAACTTCCCGCCACCGCCTCTTAGGAATCGCCCCGGCTTCGTTATACATATCCGACCAGATCGCTTCGGCGGGATCGGGCCGTGGGCGGCGAACAGCGCGTTAGCGGTCTTCGACTCCCCCTAGGCCTGCCACGCCAAGCGGCCCTATCGCGCAGCGAGCGGACGCAATTGCGTGTCGTACTCGAGCACGAGGTTGTTAACTTGGCGATTCACCTTCCTCCTTGTGCGGTTGATCGTTGGCCCCGCGCGCCCAGGCGCCAGATGAATCTGTACAAGGTAGCCGAGGAGATCAACCGGCGGCTCGCGAGCATCTTCCTGAGGGACAAGGATGGCCGGCGGCCCGTGCACGGAGGCAGCCGGAAGTTCCAGGAGGATCCGCACTGGCGCGATCTCATCCTCTTCTACGAGTACTTCCACGGCGACAGCGGGGCCGGCATCGGCGCGAGCCACCAGACCAGCTGGACGGGCGTCGTCGCCGGGGCATGCACCTGTTCGCGACCAGCACGGCCGATCAGTTCCTCGAGCTCGGCAAGGCCGCCGCGATCACGGAGGTGGAGCCGAAGCAGACGGGAAGCCCTGCGGGGGCCAGGTCGACGTGAGGGCGACGGGCTGCTGAACGCCCGGACTCTCCGGTCGTTCCGTCGTCACGTCCTCATCTACGCGGGGCTCATACCGTTCGTCGCCATCGCCCTCTTCCCGGTGTTCTGGATGGCGATCACGGCCTTCAAGCAGGACGCCGATCTCTACCGGATCGGCCAGTTTCCGTTCTGGTTCTATCAGGCGCCGACGCTGGAGCACTTCCGGCTCCTCTTCACCAGGACCTACTTCGTGCCCCAGCTCGTCAACACGCTCCTGCTGTCGGTCTGCGTGGTGGCGATCACGGTGGTGACCGCGGTGCCTGCCGGCTACGCGCTCGCGCGCATGCGGCTCCCCGGCGCTGGGAACATCGGCATCGCGATCTTCTGCACCTACCTCGTGCCGGGGATCCTGCTCTTCATTCCCCTCGCCCGCGTGGTGGGGACGCTCGGGCTATTCGACTCCTGGTGGGCCCTCGTCGTGGTCTATCCCACCTTCACGATCCCGTTCTGCACCTGGAAGATGCTGGCGTACTTCAAGACAGTCCCGAAGGAAGTCGAGGAGGCCGCGTGGGTCGACGGCTGCGGGCTCGTGGGCGCTCTCGTGCGCGTGATGGTGCCCCTGAGCCGGCAGGGCGTCATCATCACGTCAATCTTCGCGTTCTCCCTCTCGATGCAGGAATTCCTGTACGCGGTGGTGTACGTGGCGCCACGGGCGGAGAAGGTCGTCACGGTCGGCCTGGTGACGAACCTGATCCGCGGCGACATCTTCTACTGGGGCTCGCTCATGGCCGGCGGCCTGATTGTCGGCCTGCCCATCGCGATCCTCTACAGTCTCGTCCTGGAGGACTTCGTGCAGGGGCTCAGCGGGGACTCGAGCTAGCCGCGCTCCGGCGCCAGGGCGCTCCCCCCTGTCGGCGCCTGCCCGCTAGGGCACTGTGACGGTCGTTCCGTCGCCGCTCGCGGTGATGGAGAACGTTCCTGCCGAGCTCGAGGTGTAGATGTAGGCACCCCAGGCCGGTGAGCCGCCCGGAGGCGGCGTGGGCACGACGGCCATGAAGGGGCCGGCGCTCTGGTTCAGCCCGTTGACTGCCGCCGACGTCAGATCGGTGAGCGCGGCCGGAAGGTTGCCCATGTGCGCCGCGTAGATGCTGACCTGAGAGGCAAGGGTCCGCGTGTCGGCCTGTGCCTTGGCGACGCGCGCCCGCGTTTGCACGTTGGCGTACAGCGGGATGGCGATGGCGGCCAGGATGCCGATGATGGCCACCACAATCATCGACTCGATGAGCGTGAAGCCCCGCTGGCCGCCCAAGACGTTCCGTTGAGCCTGCCTGATCTCTATCATGGTCTCGTCTCTCCTGCGTCTGGCTAGGGTGGGCCCTGCCTGAGGACACGCACACCCTGTGCCATCGCAATCGGGAGTCAAATGGCCTTCCTGACTCATCAAGGAAGGTGTCGTCACCGCACGGCCCCGCACTTGCGTGCCTGTGCTGCACCACCCATCATTCTCGAGAGTAGTGCTGCACAGCTCCAAACTAAGGTCACCGCCGGCCACCACATGTGTCATGATGCGAGGACCTCGACTCTGGATCATTCTTCCGCGTTCCAGAGCTGCCCTTCCTTGCGGGAGCCTTGTCTGGGGAGCCGACCGTGCAGGTTACAGCCTTCTCCGTTCCCGACCGCCCAGGATGGCGTTGGCGCCTCGTGAACTATTCAGGTGAGATGGTCGAGGAGTCGCACCAGACGTTCCCGACCATCGGCGAGGCTGTAGCTGATGGCAAGACGCGGCTCGCGCAGATGGACGGTGTGGACCGATCGAAGCCCGTGTCCGCCTATCGACCCAACCCACACCTGCGTCGCCGGTGACAGCCGCCGACGCGCTGGACTCATGACGCCACGGTGAGGACCACGCGAAAGCGTGCTCTCCCCCTGATTATCTGCTGATAGGCCTCGGCGACCCGCTCCAGCGGGTAGCGCTCGATCATCGGCCTGACTCCTGAACTGCAGCGCGTCCTCGGCGTCCTTGGCTGTGCCCGAGGGCCAGCCGTGGACGGATCGCCGTGCCGTGGCATCCGGCACCTGGACGGCTGGTGTCTGAGTCTGGCAGCTTATGTCGCGGGGACCGGGCCAGGGGCGCGGCGGACGCCGCCGGAGGGTGCTAGTGTTGCCTATCCTCCTCTCCGAAGGACGGATGCGCTCGTTGACGTCATCGCCACGCGCGGGCTATCGTCGCGGTGCCTTAAGCCCTGCCGCTCCTTGGAGGCTCGGCATGAAGTGTCCTCGATGCCAGCACGAGAACCCCCCGCCCGGCAGCTTCTGCTCGCGGTGCGGGGAACCACTTGGTGCCGCTGTCGTCGCTGGCCCGTCGTACGCGCAGTTGCGGGCCGAGAATGAAGAGCTGAGGCGTTCGCTAGCTACGGCCACCGAGCGGCAGACGGCGACGGCGGAGATCCTGCGGGTCATCAGCAGTTCACCCACCGACGTCCAGCCGGTGTTCGACGCCATCGTGCCGAGCGCGGTGCGGCTCTGCGACGGCTTGTACGGCTTCGTCGGCCGCTTCGATGGCGAGCAGATCCACATCGCCGCGCACCACAACTACACCCCGGATGCGCTCCGGGTGGTGCAAGAGATGTACCCCATGCGGCCGAGCCGACAGCAGGTGTCCGGTCGCGTGATCCTGACCCGCTCCGTCGTCCAGATCGAGGACCTGGTGGAGGACCCCGAGTACGTGCAGCGCCTCGCCCGGGCCGGCGGCTGGCGCGCGTCGCTCGGCGTGCCGCTGCTCCGGGAAGGCAACGCCATCGGGATGATCACCGTCATGCGCGGCCAGCCGGGACCGTTCTCCGAAACGCAGGTCGAGCTCCTCAAGACCTTTGCTGACCAGGCCGTCATCGCCATTGAGAACGTGCGGCTCTTCAATGAGTTGGAGTCGCGCAATCGCGATCTGACTCAGGCGCTCGATCGCCAGACAGCTACTTCAGATGTGCTGCGGATCATCGCGCAGTCGCCCACCGAGCTCCAGCCGGTGCTCGATGCCATCGCGGCGAGCGCCGTGCGCCTCTGTGCGGCGAGCGATGCCGTGATCGAGCGGCTGGAGGGCGACCGCTTCTACAACGCGGCCCACGCCGGCACTCAGATGAAGGGGCTGGTTGGCCGACCCCTTCCTCTCACTCGTCGTTTCCCCGGGGGGCGCGCAGTTCTGGACCGGCGGCCGGTCATCATCGACGACATCCACGTCGTGGCGGACCGCGAATACCCCGACACGCTCGAGCTGCTAAAGCTCAACACCATCCACAGCGTTGCGGAAATCCCGCTGTTGAGCGAGGTTAAACCGCTAGGTAGTCTCGCGGTCCTTCGTGCCGACGTGCGCCCGTTTACCGACGCCGAGATTGCCTTACTTCGGACCTTCGCCGATCAGGCCGTCATTGCCATCGAGAATGTGCGGTTGTTCACCGAGTTGCAGGAGAAGAACCGAGCACTCACAGAGGCGCATGCGCAGGTGACTGAGTCGCTTGAGCAGCAGACTGCGACGGCCGAAGTTCTGCGCGTCATCAGTAGCTCGCCGACCGACGTTCAGCCTGTGTTCAAGGCCATTGGGGAAAGCGCAGTCCGCTTGATGGGAGCAGCGATGGCCTCGGTCTACGAGTTCGATGGAACCCTCGTTCACCTCCATACGCTCACGCCGCCCAACTGGCCGCATGCCGAGGAGCTTCGGCGACAGTATCCGAGGCCCCCGGACGTCAAGCTGGCGGCAGGCCGCGTGATCCTCGAGCGCGCGATCCTTCACCTGGCAGATCTCCAGACCGATCCCGCGACCCCGTCGGTGACCCGGCAGGTCGCCGAGCGCATGGGCCTGAAGGGTGTCTTGTGGGTTCCGATGCTGCGGGAAAAGACGCCAATCGGTGTCATCGGAGTCGTCCGGGCCGAGGCGGGTCTCTTCTCCGACAAGCAGGTGCGCCTGCTGCAGACCTTTGCCGACCAGGCCGTCATCGCCATCGAGAACGTGCGCCTGTTCACGGAGCTCCAGGCGCGCACGGTCGAGCTGACCCAGTCGATCGAGCAGCTGACGGCGCTGGGCGAGGTCAGCCGGGCTGTGAGCTCGACGCTGGACGTCGAGACGGTGCTCGACACGATTGTCTCCCGCGCCAGCCAGCTGGCCGGTGAAGCCGGCTGCTAGATCTTCGAGTACGACGAGGGCGCCGCGCAGTTCGAGCTGCGCGCCACCCACAACTACGACGCGGAGTTCGTCGAGGCCCTCCGGTGGACACCCCTCCGGAAGGGCGAAGGGCTCATGGGACGCGCGGCCGAGATGCGCGAGCCTGTCCAGGTCCCCGACATCACCCAGCCCGGAGCCTACCAGAGCAGCGCCCGGGACACCCTCATCCGATTCGGCTACCGGGCCCTCCTCTCCGTGCCCCTGCTCCGCGAGGACCAGATTATCGGCAGCCTGTCCTTCAACCGGAAGGCGCCCGGCGAGTTTCCCCCGGAGGTCGTGGAGGTCCTCAAGACGTTCGCCACCCAGTCCGCCCTGGCCATCCAGAATGCCCGGCTCTTCCGGGAGATCGCGGACAAGAGCGCCCAGCTCGAGGCGGCCAGCCGGCACAAGTCGGAGTTCCTCGCCAACATGTCGCACGAGCTGCGCACTCCGCTCAATGCGATCATCGGCTTCTCCGAGGTACTGACGGAGCGCATGTTCGGGGAGTTGAACGAAAAGCAGGACGAGTACCTGAAAGACATCTACGCCTCCGGCCAGCACTTGCTGTCCCTGATCAACGACATCCTCGATCTCTCCAAGATCGAAGCCGGGCGGATGGAGCTGGAGGCGACCGACTTCGACCTGCCGAGCGCCATCGACAACGCCCTGATCCTGGTCCGGGAGCGAGCAAGCCGGCGGGGGATCAGGCTCGGGCACTCGGTCGATGAGCGGTTGGGGTCGATTCGGGGCGACGAGCGCAAGGTCAAGCAGGTGCTCCTGAACCTCCTGTCGAACGCGTTGAAGTTCACGCCTGAGGGCGGGCGGATCGATGTTCGCGCCACCCCCAAGGACGGTGTGGCAGAGATCTCCGTGGCGGACACCGGGGTCGGCATCGCCCCCGA
>JBKOVG010000397.1:0-8972 GCA_046723845.1 Candidatus Methylomirabilota bacterium
GGCGTACTACGATCGTACCTACGACCTGAACACGCTGGACTCGGCGGATCTGGTGGCCGTGTACTGGATGGGGCCGGCCATCGCCCACCTCTTCCTCTCCTTCGGCTTCGGCGACGACCACCTCGCCATCTCCAACGAGGCGCGCAAGGAGAAGGGCGAGGGCTACTCCTCGGCCAAGGGCTTCTTCAGGCAGTACGAGCTCTACTACGTCGTGGGCGATGAGCGTGACGTGCTGCGTGTGAGGACCAATTACCGCAAGGACCCACCGGAGGACGTCTACGGCTATCCCCTGCGCGGGCCGCGCGAGAACATCCGGCGCCTGTTCCTCGAATATGTCCGCAAGATGAACGCGCTCCGCGAGCATCCGGAGTTCTACAACACCCTCATCACCAACTGCACCACCGCGATCCTCATGAACACCCGCGTGAATCCAGGTTCCCTTCCCTTCTCGTGGAAGGTGCTGCTGAGCGGCTACACGCCCGCCAACGTCTACGAATCGCGCCGGATGGACCAGAGCCTGCCGTTCGAGGAGCTCAAGCGACGCTCCCTCGTCAATACCGCCGCCCAGGCCGCCGACCAGGCGCCGGACTTCTCGCGCCGCATCCGCGCCGGCCTGCCCCGCCCCGCCGGCCGCTGAAGGTCCGTGCCGGACCGACCGGGCTCGCTCAGGGCGACTGAACCGCCTCCACCCTTACGGCAGTCGGCGGCTCTGGCTTGGGTGCGCTGGCCATTGCCGCCTCCACCCGCTCCGGCACCTCGCACTCGAGGCCGCACGCGATGCCGAGATGCTCGTAGAGGATTCGCCTGATCTCCAGGATCGTCGCCGGCGTGCTCTGGGTCGAATGCGTGGAGCGGACGATCTTCTCCGAGGCCACCCCCTCGAGGTGAGCGCTCTCGTACTTGACGACCCCGTCGTTCTGTCCCGCGGGCAGGCCCTCTTCCGTCACGGGGATGATCGAATGCGCCGTGACGCCGGGCGCGATCGGGCTCGCCGACAGCGTCCGGACGAAGCGATTCCCGGGCCGCATGTTGTCCACGGCCGTGGGCGCGGCTTCCTTGGGCAGGCCGGTGTTCTTGGCCCCGAGCTCGGTCATGCCGGTCACCACCGTGACGGGGAGCCTGACGAGCTTCCGCACCGCGCTGAGCACCAGCGAGGAGACGCGGAAGCTGCCCTGGTGGGGCGTGGCGATGAAGACCACCCGCCTCACGTTCGGCTGGGGCTGGAAGAACATCGAGCGCTGGATCAGCGCGCGCGTCTCGGGGCTCACGTCGATCTTGTCAAAAGGCACGTCAGTGACGGCGTCCCAGAAGCGCGTGCCGCTGTCGGTGACCATGAGCCGCGTCAGGAGCCCGCCCTGGCTGTGGCCGATCACCACGAGCTGGTCGAGCGCCGGATCGCGCCCATCGGGATCGAGCTCCGTGCGGATGTGCTGGAGATTCTGCCGCAGGTCGCTGGCGGAGAGCAGGATAGGGTTGCTCGTATTGTAAGTGAAGAGCCAGAACTGGATACGTCCGCGGAGCTTCGGATCGTTCTGGAGCTCGTTGATGATGTCCGCCCATCGGGCCGGGCTCGAGGCGGTGCCGTGGACGAGCACCACCGGCACGCGTCCCGGCCGGTACGGGTGCATCATGACCAGCCCTACAGGAAACGGCGGCTTGGAGGCGGAGAGGAACGCACCGATCTCGGTGTCCCAGACCGGCGCGCCTTCGAGCTGGTAGGCCAGGGCCGCCGTGGGCTCGAGCTCGAGCGGCACGCTGCGGCCCCCGATCTCCACCGTCGTCGTCGCATCGGCCGCATACACCTCGATCCGCCTCCGCAGCTTCCCCGTGGCAATGCCCGTCGACACATCCTCGAGGCGCAGCACCGCCGTCACTGGTACCTTGAGCCGCTCGGGGATCCGCTTGCGCGCCTCCTCGGCCTCGAGCCCCTCGCCGGCTGCGGTCAGCTCCGCGGCGAGCGGCGCGCCAATGCCGGCCTGACGGTAGCGGTTGAGGAAGCCGCGCACCTTGAACTCGCCGAGGGAGATGAATCGCGTCATGCGGTAGCTGGACCAGAGAAACATCCTCTCGTCCACGCTGATCTCGATCCGGCCGAAGGGCAGCGGCCGCGAGCCCGGCTCGAGCACGACCGTCGCCTCCTTCCCCACCTCGAGCCCCTGGGCGAGGCCAAGGTTGTAGAGATTCGCCGCCAGCCGCAGGCGCGGGTCGGCGGCGACGACGCCCGCCTCGTCCGTCCGGCCCAGCACGAAGGCCCACGCGTACACGGCGGAGGCGAGGAAGTACTCGGCCTTCTGGCTCTTCACCGCGTGATAGAAGGACAGCTCGGAGAGGACGAAGAGGTACTCGCGGCTCAATCCCTCCCCAGGGCCGCGCAGCGCCGCCAGCACCACCTCCGGGTCCTCGTCGAAGCGCTCATGCAGGCCGAGGCGTGTCAGCAATTGCTCGGAGTACTGACTCGGGCGGTCGCCCGAGAGCACGTTCGCGGTCAGCGAGCGGTACATGGCCTGGGTGTCCACGCGGGTGACGCCGATGGGCGTCGCACAGGCGCAGGCCACCAGCAGGACGGCCGACAGGAGACCCGCGCGCCTGAGCAGGAGCGTTGGCCAGAGATGACTCCGGTCAGACGATGAAGCACTCTTCCGGTCAGTTGCCGTGCACAGCGCGCCCGGCACGCGCGCTACGGCCAAGGGCAAGATTGTCAGGGCGTGCCGCATCCCATGTTCTCCTTCGTGCCATGGACCCAACTCGCAGGTGGAGCGAACCGAAACCGATGTGGCTAACCCCAATCAGAAAATAATTGGGGTGTGAATTGATCGAAACGAGACGGAGACAGAACGACCGCCTGCGTACTCTTAAGGGAAGCCGACGTCCCCACGTCACTTCCCACACACAGGAGGCCGCCCTGATGCGTTTGAACGTAGCGGGTTTGCGACGGCTGATCAAGGGAAAGCTGCACGTCGAGTTCATGCCGCAAGAATTGACGTTGTACAGCGGCCTGGAACTGCTGCGTCGGTACCTGCGGCAACGCGATCTGTCGCGCCGGTTGCAGGCGGCGTGTGCGAAGACGAGTGGTGATTACGGGGGCGGCCGGCTCGCCCTGAGGAGCGTGCTGGGACGGCTCGAGGCGGAGGGCGTCCGCGTGTACCGGACGGATCGCGACGGCGCGGTGGTCCTCGAGGCCTCGGGCGTGGTGGAGCGCCTCGATCTCGATCCGGAACGCGGGGCTTAAGCGCATCGCGGCCCCCGACGGATCGCCGGGAGCCGCGATGGGACGTGCGGGATGACGTGTGATGACCGCCGCCGGGACGTGCCCCAATCGGCCTCCGCGCTCCTCCTGGGGTCTGGCCTCGCGGGTCTGGCCCTCTGGCAGGTGCGCCGCCGTACCAGCTAGGCAGCACGCGATCAGCATCAGCGGGGGTCCAGGATAGACCGCCCCGTCGCCTAGGGGATGAACTCAGAGGCGACGCCACGTCCGGCGGCGCCGAGGCTCGCCGGCCCCCGTCCTCTTGACAGCGTCCTCGGCTGCGCCGATTCTCGCCCGTATCTGGTAGTATATCCATCGCGAGGTGCGGGTGGCAGACTCATCAGTGTTCGGTCGAGTCGTGCGGGCCGAGTCCGTTATCGTCGGCAAACACGTGGGCGGTCGCTATCGCCTCCTGGGCGAAGTGGGGTCCGGCGCGTTCGGTTCGGTGTACCGTGCCGAGGATGGCGCGACCGGGCACCTCGTAGCGGTTCGCCTCTTGCCGCGAGCGCTCGCCAGCGCTTCTCTCGCCGCGCAGGGCATTCGACGGGCGAGTCGGTCGCTCCCCTCGGTGTCGGCGATGCACCCAGGTCTCGTCCACGTCCTGGAGTATGGCCAGACCGACGACGGTCAACTCTTCATCGCCATGGAACTGGTCACGGGGCAGAGCCTCAGCGCGCTGCTCTCGTCAGACCCGCGCGACGTAGCCCAGAACCTCCGCTGGGCGATCGAGCTCGGTGGAGCCCTCGAAGCCCTGCACAATACAGGATACGTACACGGTGGCCTTCGGCCCCGAAATGTGGTGCTGAGCGAGGACGGACAGCTCAAGCTCCTCGATGTGGAGCTGTGCGGACTGCGAGATCAGCCGGAGCTCACAGCTCTCGTGAGCGAAGAGCCCCGCCGGGAACACCTCTCGCCAGAGCAGGTCCAGCATGATCCCGTGACGGAGAAGACGGACATCTACGCTTTCGCGCTCGTCGTGTACGAGCTGCTTTGCGGACTATCTCCCTTTCCAACCGGGAGGCCGGAGGCTGCGGCCGCCGGCCAGCTGATGACGGCACCGGTACCCATGCGCCATCGACGGCGCACCATTCCACGCTCGGTGGACTCCGTCATCATGACCGCGCTCGACACGAGGCCGGAGCGTCGGCCATTCATGCACGTCATTTTGAACCAGCTGTGGGCCGAGCTGAACCGTCCTGCGTCCTCCCGCGGGGAACGCGTCTCGATGGTCGCTCTCGGTGCCCTCAGCGTATTGCTGCTGTTCGCTCTGGGTTGGATGCGGTCGGCATCAGGCCCCGCCGACCGTTCTTTGGCCGTGCCACCTCGGCAGGAGATGATGAAGCCGGCGCCGACGGTCGTGCAGCCCGAGCCCACCAAGCCGAGCGCAGATGCCGAGTCCGTCACGCTCGCGGAGCCTGCTCGACCAGCGCCGCAACAGGCGGCCCCGTCGTCGCCCTCCCGTCCTCCGTCGTCTCCAACGCCAAACGCCCGCAAGGTGGAGCGTCGCGAGCGGGTGCCCGATCCGCCGACCTCCCCCGCTCCCACTCCTGAGCGTCCGAACGCCGCGAGCGGAGCGGATGACCCCGATCCCGGTCTCGTCGTCGACTGGCTGCTCGAGCGAGCCGCCGGACGGCGACAGTGAGCGTGTAAGCCCCGTCCGAAGTTCCTTACAGCAGCCTGTATCCAATCTAGCACTCTAGAAGGACCCAGATTGTCGTGGCAGCCTGGACGCGATGAGTTACTCGCGTCCGCAGCTCAAGCTGCTCGTGCTCCTCGCGGCGATCCTCCTCGCCGGGCTCGGTGTCCGCGAGTGGCGCGCCGGCTTTCCCGACGCCGCCGAGCGGCTCGATCGCTTCGATCGCGAGGATCCGCCCCCGCCTATTCCCCCCGCGCCACGGCCGCGAGTGCTTCCCCGCTGGTCGCCCGCCCGCGTCGAGGCGGCCGCCCCGCCTCGTCCCGCTCAATGGGCACGAGCACGCGAGGCGAAGCCTGCGGCGCCCGTGCCGGCAGATCCGCGTCCCCTCGACCTCAACCGCGCCAGCGTGGATCAGATCGCGAGGCTTCCCGGCGTGGGGCCGAGCCTCGCCCGGCGCATCGTGGACGAGCGCGAGCGCGTGGGCCGCTTCGACTCGCCGGATCGCCTGCGCGGCGTCCTCGGGCTGGGGCCGAGGAAGCTCGCGGCGCTGCGCGAGCACGTGACGGTGGGGGAGTAGGCGATCGCCATGCGATGGCACGAGGCCCCGCTCGTCCCGCTGGCCGGCGCCTTTGCCATCGGCATCGCGGCGAGCGCGTGGGTGGCCGCTCCCACCTGGTGGCTCCTCGGCGCGGGCGCGTTCGTCCTCGGCCTCACCACCCTCACGCTGGCCCTCGGCTCGGGGTCTCTCACCTTGACTGGGCTCCTCGCTCTCGCCGTTCTGCTCGGCGCCGCGCGCGGGGTAAGCGATCCCCTTCCCGCTGATCACATCGCGCGCGTCGCTTTCGGGCCGCTCGTGAGCGTGGAAGGCCGGCTCGCCGAAGAGCCCGTGCGCTGGACGCCAGACCGCACGCGCCTGCTCGTCGATCTGGATGGGCTGCGCGACGGGCTCGACCTTCGCACAGTGTCGGGGCGGCTCCAGGTGACGCTCTACGGTGAGACGCCGCCGGTGGGCGAAGGGCAGCGCGTGGCGCTCGACCTCAAGCTCTCGCGCCCGCGCGCGTTCAGGAACCCGGGTTCGTTCGACTACCCCGCCTTCCTCAGGCGGGAGGGGATCCTGCTGGTGGGCAGCGGCCGGGCCGATTCGCTCCTGGTGCTCACCGCCCACGATCCTCCCTGGCCCGTGCGAGTCAAGCGCTGGGCCGTGAGCACGATCGCGGCGCATCTGCCCCCGACGTCAGCGGCGCTCCTGGGAGGGCTCCTGCTCGGCGAGAAGACGGGTCTGCCACCGGAGGCCGGTGAGGCCTTCCGGCGCGCCGGCGTCTATCACATCCTCGCGGTCTCGGGCTTCAACGTGGCGCTGCTCGCGTCCTCGGTCTTCTTCGTGCTTTCCACGCTCGGAGTGCCGCGACGGGTGACGGCAGTGGTGGCGGGGGCCGGCCTGGTCGGCTTCGCGCTCGTGGTCGGCGGACAGGCCTCGGTCATCAGGGCAACGGTCATGGGCCTCCTGCTCCTGGGCGCGCTCCTCCTGGATCGCGAATCGCAGCTCATGAACGCCCTCGCGCTGGCCGTGCTGCTGCTCCTCGCCTGGCGGCCGGGTGATCTCGGTGAGCCCGGCTTTCAGCTCTCCTTCGCGGCGACGGCGGGCATCATCTACCTCGCGCCGACTCTCACGGCATATCTGACGGGCAGGGGCTGGCCGGGCTGGCTCGCCACGTCGACGTCCGTGAGCCTGGGCGCGCAGGCGGCCGTGACTCCCGTGATGCTCGCCCACTTCAACCAGCTCTCGCTGATCGGCGTCGTCGCCAACCTGGTCGTGGTGCCCCTGGCCGCCGTGGGCACCACGCTGGGCATGCTGGCTTTGATCACCGCCGCCGTCAGCGCGTCGGTGGCCGACATCGTCTTCCCCGCGCTGTGGCCGCTCCTTCTGGCGCTGCGCGCCGTCGTGTGGGCGGCGGCCCGACTGCCCGCCGCCATGGTGCACTTGCCGGCGCCGGGCTGGCCCGCCATCGCCGCCTGGTGCGCGACCCTCGCGCTCGTGCCGTGTCTCGGCAGCGCGCGACGCTGGATCCGCCCGACCGCCGTGGCGTCTCTCGCGCTCGCCGCGGGCCTCTCGATCTGGCCTTGGGTCAAGCCGGGCGACGGACGGCTCCGCGTCACGTTCCTCGACGTCGGCCAGGGTGACGCCATCCTGGTCGAGGCGCCCGAAGGCCCGCGGCTCCTCGTCGACGGCGGTCCTGCCGGCAATCAGCGACTGGACGTCGGGGAGCGGGTGCTTGCGCCGCTCCTGTGGAACCGGCCCGCCCAGCGTCTCGACGTGGTCGCCCTCACCCATCCCGACTCCGATCACTCGGGCGGGCTGCGCGCCGTCCTCGCACGGTTCGGGGTTCGCGAGTTCTGGGAGAACGGCCGCTGGATCACGGGCACCGAGGAGACCCTGCGCGCCGTGGAGCGGTCCGGCGCGTGTCGGCGAACGCTCGTGGCGGGACAGCGGCTCTGGCTGGGGTCGGCGCTCCTGACCGTCCTCCATCCCGACGGCTCCCGGCCGCTCGACGAGCCGCCGCCCCAGGGACAGAACGAGGAATCGCTGGTCATGCGGCTCGATTGGCGCGGCTTCTCGATGCTCCTCACCGGCGATCTCGGCGGCCCCGGCGAGCAGCGTCTCCTCGAGGATCACGCGCCTCTACGGGTCCTCGCGCTCAAGGTGGGCCACCACGGCAGCCGCTATTCCTCGACGGCCGCGTTTCTCGACGCCACGGATCCCGCGGTGGCCGTCATCTCCGTGGGAGCGCGCAATGCCTTCGGTCATCCGACGCCCGAGGTTCTGGGGCGGCTCGAGACGGCGGGCGCCCGCGTCTACCGGACGGACCGGGACGGCGCGGTGATCCTCGAGACGGACGGCGCCACCCTGTCGATCACGCGCTGGGCCTCGGGCGCGGTGGAGCGCCTCGATCTCGACCCGGAGCGTGGGGCTTAAGCGGCTCGCGGCCCCCGACGAATCGCCGGGAGCCGCGAGGGGACGCGCGGGAGGCGGGAGGAGATCCCGGCCTAGCTCTCGAAGCTGCGCTCGTACTGCGCGCGCAGCCGCTCCACCTCCTCGGGATCGAGACGCATCCCCAGGGAGAGCCCCATCTCGCCCAGGATGGTCTTGATCTCGTTCAAGGACTTCTTGCCGAAGTTCTTGGTCTTGAGCAGCTCCGACTCCGTCTTCTGCACGAGGTCGGCGATGGTCCGGATGTTGGCGGTCTTCAGGCAGTTGGACGCGCGCACGGAGAGCTCGAGCTCGTCGACGTTGCGGAAGAGATGCTCGTTGAGCTCGACGCGCGGGGCCATCTCCACTCCGGACTCGTGGTCGTCGGTCACCGGCGGCGAGCTCTGCGGGAACTCCGTGAGGAGATCGAACTGGTCCTCGAGGATGCGCGCGGCCTCGCCCACCGCGGTCTCAGGAGTGACGTTGCCGTTCGTCCACACCTCCAGCACGAGACGCTCGAGGCCGGGCTCCTGCTTCGAGGGCTCCACGTGGAAGTTGACCCGCTTCACGGGGCTGAAGTCCGAGTCGATGAGGATGGCGTTGATGGGGAGAGCCTCGGGCTCGCGCCGTTCCGCGGCCTGGTAGCCCCGGCCGCGCTCCACGCACAGCTCCATCTCGATGGAGCCGTCCTTGTCGAGGCTGGCCAGCACCACGTCGGGGGTGAGGATCTCCACGTCCGCGTCCGGCTCGAAGTCGCGCGCGGTGATGGTGCGGGGCCCCTGCGCCTTCAGCCGCAGCAGCTTGGGCCGGTTGACGCTCACCGCGAAGACCAGCTTGCGGAGGTTCATGATGATGTCGAGGGTGTCCTCGTTCACGCCCTGGAGATGCGAGAACTCGTGGAGCACGCCCTCGATCTTGGCCCAGGTGGGGGCCGCCCCCGGGATCGAGGAGAGCAGGACCCGGCGATAGGCGTTGCCCACGGTGAGCGCGAAGCCGGGCTCGAAGGGCTCCACGGCGATCTGGCCATGCGTACGGTCCCGAACGAGCCACTCGTGGCGGGCGGGAAGCACAAGCTGCGGCATCAGACTCCTCCTGGGGGAATTGGCGGGCGATCGCACCCGAGG
>JBKOVG010000154.1:0-11944 GCA_046723845.1 Candidatus Methylomirabilota bacterium
CCTGTGCGCAGCCCGCAGGGCTGCGATTCAGGCGAGTGGCTGACGCAGCTGGAGGGCTCCCCCGCCCCCGACGACAGGCCCCGACCCGTCTCGTGCTGCGGGTGAATTGTCAAGGCTAGGGGACGGTGCCCGTCAGCTCGATGACCTTCCCCGCCCGCAGGATGGTCGCCTTGAGCGGCGCGCCCGTCTTCATGGTGGCGAGCTGATCGCGGACCTTCATCATGTTGGCGGCGGAATCCGCGGGGATCCCGTCGACCGAGAGGATGATGTCGCCGCCCAGCACCATCTGCTTGCCGTCGATGGTGACCACGCGGTTGCCGCCCCGCAGCCCCGCCTCGTCTCCCGGCGACCCCTTGGCCACGCTCTTCACGAGATAGCCGCGCATGTTGTTCGGCACGTTGAGCAGGTCGAGCATGTCGTCGGTGAGGACTTCGCCCTCCACGCCGGCCCAGAAGGACTTCTTCTCGAGAAGGAGCTGCTTGGCCGTCTTCATGGTCACCACGAAGCCCAGGCCTTCGCTTCCTCCCGACTTCGAGATGTTGTGGCTGACGATTCCGATGACCTCTCCCGCCGAGTTGAACATGGGCCCCCCGGAGTTGCCGGTGTTGATCGTGGCATCCGTCTGGAAGAACTCGGCGAGCGGCATGGACTTGTACACCGTGTTCGGCGCCCAGCGCGCGCTGATGATGCCCGTGCTCAGCGAGTAGCTGAGGCCGTAGGGCGCGCCCACGATGTAGACAGGATCGCCGACGCGGACCGTGTCGGAGTTGGCCATCTGCGCGACGCGGGCTCCCGGAGGCACGCGCTCGAGCTGGATGAGGGACAGATCCGCCGCGGGCTCGGACGCGATGACCTTGGCGGAGACGGTCGCGCCGCCCAGGAACTCCACGCTGATCTCGTTCATGGAGTGGACGACGTGGGCGGCCGTCATCACCTTCCCGTCCGGGGAGACGAGCACGCCGGAGCCCGTCTCCGTGAAGCGCACGTTGCCCGCCGAAGTGACCTCGCTTCCCTTCGCGCGAATGACGACCACGGAGGGCGTGACCTTCCGGAACACCTCGCCGGGCGACTGGGCCTCCGCCCCGATGGGAAACGAGAGCGCCAACGTCACCAGGAGAGCCGCGCGCATGATCCGCATATCTGTTCCCCTTCCCGACCGCTGGGGCGATCACGGCTCGATCTCGAACCACGGGTGCGCCGACAGTCTCGCCGAGGACGCCTCAGCAATGCAAGGGAGGCTCGGAGGGCGCGGCCGTGGCGGCGGGAGCGAGGCTGGTCCGGCTAACTGGCCGCCGTGGCCGTGCGGAGCTGGCGCACCACCGCGCGCAGGCGCGCGGGATTGATGGGCTTCTCGAGGAGGAGCGCAGGATGGAGAGCGGCCGCCTCCGCCTCGAGGTCTCGGCCGAGCTCGGCCACGAACAGGACGAGAGGGGCGACGGGATTGAAGACGCGAAAGAGCCGTGCGAGCTCCCAGGCGTTTCGCACAGTGCCTCTCGCGGTGGGGAGATCGAGGTCGATGACGCCGAGATCGAAGCCGCCCGCTCGTACCAGCGTGGTGGCCTGGATCACGTCGGCTGCCGTCACCACCTCGCATCCCTCCACGACCAAGGAGACGCGCAAGCCTTCCCGGCTTCCCGCGTAGGGATCGACCAGTGCGGCACGAAGCCGCACTCCCTCTCTCCGGACCTCGAGCGGCAGCGCCATGGGGCTTTTCTCCACACCTCTGCCCACGCAACCGCGATGCCAAGGGAGGTGACGAGCCCGCCATTCGTAAATGGCCGTGGCGACGCGAGATGGACGGCGGGTCCGTAGAACGTCGAGCGGCGGCGTGTAGGCCTTACCGGAACCGTGTAACTTTTACGACGACTCTCTGGGCCACGCGAGCCGTCGATCCGACGCGGCGGTTCCCATGGGCCCGTCGCCCAGCGGCTCCTCGGGAATGCGCGAGAGATCGCCCAGGAGGAGGCCCGCCCACCGGTAGATGTTCTGCTCCCGCACCGTCTGGTGCATGCGGCTCATGCGCGCGCTCTGTTCCTCGCGGGGCATCTCCACCGCCCGTCGAATGGCGTCGGCCATGCCATCCAGGTCATAGGGATTCACGAGGAGGGCATCGCGCAGCTCGGCGGAGGCGCCCGTGAACTGACTCAGGATGAGGGCGCCGCCGTCCTCCCGGACGGAGACGAACTCTTTGGCGACCAGGTTCATGCCGTCGTGCAGCGAGGTGACCATGCAGAAATCGGCGTGACGATAGAAGGGCCAGATCTCGCGGTGGTCGTGGTGACGCTTGAGGTAGAGCACGGGTCGCCACTTGCGGGTGGCCAGGCGCGTGTTGACGTCGCGCACGGCGGCGTCCACTTCCGCCTCGATCTCCTGGTAGCGGGTGATGCTCGAGCGGCTGGGCGCGGCGAGCTGGACGAAGACGAGGCGCTCGCGGTACTCCGGGCAGCGCTCGAAGAAGCGGCCCACCGCGCGGATGCGCTCGGGCAGCCCCTTCGTGTAGTCGAGCCGCTCGACCCCCACGCCCAGGAACTCGCAGGAGATGCCGAGCTCGCGCAGGACGTCCTCGCGGGTGGTCTCGGGCGGGTGGGGCACGAACTCCGGCGCCACGCTGATGGGAAACGGCTTGACGAGGGTGGTCCGCTGACCGCGCGTCACCGCGAACTGCTCCCACTCCACGCGGGCCTCGATGGCCCGCTCCGCCGTCTCGAGGAAGTTGTTGCAGTAGTACTGCGTGTGGAAGCCCACGATGTCCGCCCCGAGCATGCCGAGGAGGAGCTCCTGCTGCCAGGGGCAGATGCCGAAGGCCTCGGCGTTGGGCCACGGGATGTGCCAGAAGAGAGCGACCCGCGCATCGGGGCGCGCGCGCTTGATCAGGCCGGGGAGGAGGGCGAAGTGATAGTCCTGGATCAGGATGAGCGGGGACTCGACACCGGCCGCCTCCTCGAGCACGGCGGCTGCGAACTTCTCGTTCACCGCGCGGTAGTGCGCCCAGTCCTCCGGACGGAACTGCGGCCGGGTGTGCACGATGTGACAGAGCGGCCACAGTCCCTCGTTGGCGAAGCCGAGGTAGTACCCCGCTTCCTCCTCCTTGCTGAGCCACACCCGGCGCAGGGTGAAGAGCGGATCGTCCTGGGGCAGGCGCATGCGGCCGCGCTCGTCGGACATCTCGCGGTCCGCGTCGCCACTCGCCTGGGCGACCCACACGCCGCCGCACGCGCGCATCACGGGCTCCATGGCCGTGACGAGACCGGAGGCGGGCCGCTGCGCCTCGATGCGGCCGTCCTTCCAGACGTGGCTGAGCGGCTCACGGTTGGAGACGACGAACAGCGGAGACTCACCGAGCCGGAGCTTCACGAACTGCTTCAGCCGCTCCTCCGTCCAGAGGGCCTCGCCCACCAGCCGGAGCGCCGCCTCTTCCTCGGCCGCGGCCCGGGCGCGGTGCAGGCTCTTGGCCATGACCGAGACCTCGTGGGCCACGGGACCGAAGATGCTGGGATCGGCGATGTCGAGAGGCGGCGGTCCCATGCCGCGGCGGAGCGCTTTCGTCCATCGCGCCATCTTGGTCAGCGGCTGGATCACGCTGATGCGGACGATCAGGAAGGCGATGACGGAGAGGACGACGGCGAGGACGAGGAAGCGGATGCCGTTGTCGCGCCAGAGACGCCACTCCGCCTCGACGACGGGCTCGGCGTCGAGCGCCACGAGGAGGGCCCCGATGACGCGATCGTCGCGCAGCACGGGGCTCGAGTACACGTACCAGGGGCGGCCACCGAGACGGACCAACCCGCGACGAGGCTCCTTGCCGGCGAGGGCTGCCGTCACCTCGGGCTGGGCCTGGGTCAGCACGGGACGGAGCACGGCGGAGGCGGCCTGCACGGCGCCCACGCGATCGAAGAAGGCCAGCCCCTGCCCGGGCTGGCCGAACTTTACGAGGAGGCGCTCGAGCGCCGGGCGGCTGCCGCGGGCGAGGGCCGGCTCCGCGGCCTCCGCCAGCCCTTCGCCGAGGACCGCCGCCCGCCGCTCCAGGTCCTCGAACAGGCGCTGGCGCTCACCGCCCACCTGCAGGTAGGTGAAGCCGCCAATGACGACGAGGACGGCGAGCCAGATGGCTCCAACGAGTCGTGTCGCAACGTTCACGCAGCTCCCCACTGGCCTGCCGCATAGGCTAGACGCTCGAGCAAGTGATGCACGGCACCGACACCGTCCACGCGGTAGGTGGCGCGCGAGGCCATCTCGGGCGGCCCCACGCGCACGGTGATGGCCTTGCCGACCAGCGCGCCGAAGGCCATCTCGTCCGTCCAGTCGTCACCGATGTACACGGAGAGCATCGGCTGTGGGAGCGAATCGAGCGCCCACTCGCGGATGCGCAGCGCGCAGTGACCCTTGCTCCAGCCGACCTGCGGCAGGATCTCGATCGCCTTGGTCCCGTGGAAGATCTTGAGCCGACCGCCGTGACTCTGGTGAATGGCTCGGGCCAGCTCCATCTCGAAGGAGCGGCGTCCCTCCGACGTCATGTGGCGGTAATGCACGGTGACCCCCAGGCGCTTGGTCTCGACCCGCATACCCTGGATTGTCGAGGCGCGGCGGGCGAGCGACTCGCCGAGGGCGCGGACCATCGGCTGCTGGGCGACGGCCTGGGGGTGGCTGAAGGCGATGCCGGGGCCGTCGATGACGAGTCCGTGACAGCCCGCGTAGACGGCGCCGGGCACGGCCACCCGCTGCGTCACGTCTCCCAGATCGCGGCCGGACACCACCGCGAGGCGGACGCTCGGGGTCCGCGCCAGGACGCCGAGATGATGCTGGACGTCCCAGGCGAGCCTGGCGTCACCCGGCTCCGAGACGTGCGGAGTCAGCGTTCCGTCGTAGTCCGTCATGAACAGCAGGCTGCCGCCGCCGCTCAGCCACGGCGCCAGCCAATCTACGAGCACTTTTCCATCCTCGGCCGCCTCTCTTCGCATGCGCGGCGTAGGGGCAATGGCCATGCCAGGGAACGTGGGCGGCGAATGCCGTGTAAGCCCATATCTGGCGCGAAGTTGGAACCAACTTGGACGTCGTTGTCGGTAATTCGAGGAGGTAAATCTTACGCTCCCTATGGAAAGCTTTACGCGATCCTAACGCTTGGTAAGTTCGTCCGCCAGCAGATAGGCCTTGTCGGCGAGGGTGAAGGCGCGCTGGATGTCTTGAGCTTGGAGCGCCTCACGCGCCTTCTCGAGGAAGCTCTGCACCGTCTGGAGACTGTCCTGATCGGCGGAGGCGAGCTTGGCCGGATCGATTTGGCGGAGGCGCTGGGTCGTGCGGTCTATGCGCTGCTGCGTGTCGGCGCGGAGCTTCTGCTCGTCCACCGCACTCAGCACTGGCGAGAGGACCGGAGGCGCCGGCTCCGGCGTGACACGTTGAGGCGGCGGCGGAGGCGCCGGAGGCCGAGGCGCCGAAGGGAGAGGACGACGGGGTTCCGGAGGCGCCGGCACGGCCCGCGGCGGAGCCACGGGCTCCGGCGCCGGCGCGCGGAGGGCTGGCTCCTCCGCTGGTGGTGCCTCGACGACGGGCACCGGGAGGGAAGCGGGCGCGGCCTGCACCTCCTCGGGGGACGATGACGTGAACCAGCCTTTGATCGTCGCGCACCCGGTCAGCCCGAGGCAGGCGGCCAACACAACCGGCAGAAGCTTCACCGCGCGCTCCGAAGCGGAAGCCGGACGGTCATCGTGGTGCCCTTCCCTATTTCGCTGCGCACGTCGATGGTCCCGTCGTGCATTTGTACGATCCGGTAGACGATCGAGAGTCCAATGCCAGTGCCTTCGGGTCGGGTCGTATAATACAATGCGAACATCCGCTCCACATCCTCGGGCGAAATTCCCACGCCCTCGTCCGTCACCTCGAGACACAGGAGCTGGCTCTCGACGCGCGCGGCCAGGGTGACCACCCCTCCCGCGGGCATGGCCTGGCAGGCATTCTGGACGAGATTTAGGAGGGCCTGGCGCAGCAGCTCCTCGTCTCCCTCGATGGCGGGCAGCCCGGGCAGCGCGTTCACCACAAAGCGGATGCCCTGGCTCTGCCACTCCGCCTCGACGAGGGCGACCACGCTGTGCAGGAGCGCGGTGACCTCGATGGGCTTGATCTGCAGCTCGTGCGGCCGCATGAAGCCCAGGAATCCCTGCACCACGCGATCGAGACGGCGGATCTCGCCGCCGATCACCTCCAGGCTCTGTCGCACCTCGGGGTTGGGCGCCTCCAGCCGCTCCTTGATCAGCTCGACGTGGATCATCATCGAGTTGAGGGGGTTCTTCACCTCGTGGGCCACGCCCGAAGTGAGGCGGCCGAGGGCGGCCAGGCGCTGCGAATAGCTCACCAGCGACTGCACGGTCACGTGCGCCCGCTCCGAGACCATGGCGAGGCGATCCGCCTCGAGCTGCTGGCCCAGACGCTGGAGCTCGGCGGAGAGCTCCTGGAACTCGTCGTGCGTCGCCGTGGACGGCGCGATCTCGAACTCGCCGCGCGCCAGGCGTCCCACCTCGCGGGTGAGGGTGCGGAGGGGCTTGAGCATCAGACGTGCGAGGGCCCACGCGACGATCCAGGCCAAGGGCAGGGCGAGGGCAGCGAGGGTCACCGTCTGGCGCAGGGCCGCGTTGAGCTCGCGGCGGAGGAGCGTCGTGCTGAGGCCGAGGCGAATGCTGCCGAAGGGCGCGCTGTTGAGATTCATGGGCAGCACGACTTCGTAGGTCTGCCCGATGTGGTAGAGGGTGAGGAAGCGCGCCACCGCGTTCTCCAGCAGGAGCTCGTCGAGGCTCGGCCGCTCGGGAGCCATCGTTCCCTCGCGCGGCCGCTCCGTGTGCACGATGATCCGGCCGTGGCGGTCGGCGATCATCACGTAGAGGAGGTGCGGCGAGTAGCCCACGCTGGCGTCGAGGAAGCCTCGCAGCTCTCCGTCGCGGCGCAGGAGCTCCTCGGGTTCGCGCTTCGATCCCCGAAGGATGGCGCGGCTGCTCTGGGCGAAGATCTGGCGGGCCACGAGCTGGGCCTGGCGACCCGCCTCTTCCACCACCACGCGCGTGAGCTGGGCCAGGTGCACGGCGGTGGTCACCGCGACCAGGGTCAGCGCGACGAGGCTGACCGCGACGGCTTCTTTGAAGCGAATGCCGATGCCGAGCTTCACCGGCCGTACGTCTTGAGCTTGTTGTGCAGGGTCTTGAGGCTGATGCCGAGCACCTGGGCCGCCCGCGTCTTGTTGTTCTCCTGAGCGGCCAGCGTGCTCAGGATGAGCTGCTTCTCCACCTCGTCGAGCGCGGTGCCGATCGGAATGGTCAAGGCGTTGGCGGCCGCGGCGGCGGGGGCCGCGGGACTGCTCGTGGCGGCGCCGTCGAGGCCGCGGCCACCCGCCAGGTCGGAGAGGTCCTTGAAGGTGATGCGGTCCGCCGCGCAGGCGATGACAGCCCGCTCGATGGTGTTGCGGAGCTCGCGCACGTTGCCGGGCCACGGCGCTGCTTCCAGGGAGGCCTGGACGGCCTCGTCGACGCCGCTGATGTGCTTGTCGTACTTGGCGTTGAACTCTTCCACGAAGGCCTGGATGAGCAGGGGGATGTCCTCGCGCCGGTCGCGGAGGGCGGGCAGGGACATGGTCACCACGTTCAGGCGATAGTAGAGATCCTCGCGAAAGGTGCCCTCGGCCAGCCCCTTCTGTGGATCCTTGTTGGTGGCCGCGAGCACGCGGACGTCCATCTTCACCTCGGCGCGACCTCCAAGCCGCCGCACCATGCCGGCTTCCAGGATCCGGAGGAACTTGGCCTGGGTGGCCGGGCTCATCTCCCCGATCTCGTCGAGGAAGAGGGTGCCTTGGTGGGCGAGCTCGAAGCAACCGGCTCGCCGGTCGAGCGCGCCCGTGAAGGCACCCTTTTCGTGGCCGAAAATCTCGCTCTCGAGGAGCGTCTCGGGAATGGCCGCACAGTTGACGGCCACGAAGGGGGCCCGCGCGCGCGGTGACAGCTCGTGGATGGTCCGGGCCACCAGCTCCTTGCCTGTGCCGCTCTCCCCCGTGATCAAGACGGGGGCGGGGGTGGGGGCGGCCATTTCGATCATGCGGTAGAGCTCCTGCATGGAAGGCCCGGTGCCCACGAGGCGGCCCACGCCCATGACCTGCCGAAGCTGGCGGCGAAGCAGGGCAACTTCACGGAGCGCCTCGCTGCTGGACGCGGCCTTCGGGATGATCAGCTTGAGGCGCGCCACGTCCACCGGCTTGGTCAGGTAGTCGTAGGCGCCCTCCTTCATGGAGGTGACCGCCGTCTCGATGGTGCCTTGCCCAGTAAGGAGAACGACCGCGGCGAAGGGGACCTCCTCGCGCAAGGCCTTCAGGAGCGCGTCCCCGTCCATGCGCGGCATCACGAGGTCGGAGATGACCACCGAAGGCATCCCGGCCACCGCCTTCTCGAGGGCCTCCTGCCCGTCCGCGGCTTCCTCGACGTCATAGCCCCACCCGGTGAGGAGGGACACGAGCCCGCGCCGGGCGGCGGCTTCGTCGTCCACGACCAGAATCTTGACGCTCATTCGAATTCGGTCTCGCCTTTCGGGAGGATACGACGTTCTCGGGGGTCAGGCCACGTTCATAGGCTGTGCCAGCCCGAAGCGATGGTCAAGCGTCGACATCGGCCAGCCTTCTCCCCGGGTGAAGGACGGCCGGGCCTGCGGTGTAACGATTACACACCAAGCATGTAACGATTGCTTGGGTTTTGTGGGTCGAACGCGCTAAACATGGAATCATTCAGCACATTTCGAGACTTGAGCCGTGGCGCGGCGGTTGCAGCTCCTGCGCCGAGGTCGTCGTGGACGTACACCCGGTACGAGGAGGATATATGAGGCAACTCAGGTGGATCGCGGTGCTCCTGCCTGCCGTACTCATGACACTTTCGGGATGCGCGACCAAGGATTGGGTCCGTGACCTTGTCGGGAAAAGGCAGGTCGAGACCGATCAGCGCGTGGACCAGAAGGTCGACGCCGTCAACACCCAGGTCAAGGCCGTGGAGGCGAGCTTGGGAGACACGACGCAGCTCGCGCGGGGAGCGAACGAGAAGGCGGATGCCGCCATGACCAAGGCCACCAACGTGGACAGCCGCCTCACGCGCGTGTGGTCGAACCGCTACAACCAGAAGGCGGTGGACACCGTCGACATCTATTTCGGCTTCAATCAGGCTGATCTCAGCGATGGCGCGCAGACCGCCCTGCTCGGCGTCGTGAAGGAGCTCGATGCCAGCCCCACCCTGGTGGTGCAGCTCGGGGGCTTCACCGATCCCAAGGGCACGAAGAACTACAACTACACCCTGGCCCAGCGCCGGGTGGACGCGGTGCGCCGCTTCCTCGCGGAGAAGGGCGTGCAGCTCTCGCGCGTGCAGGCCATCGGCATGGGCTCCCTCGACGATCCGGCGATTCCCGACGACAAGAAGCGGCGGGTGACCGTCACCCTGATGATCGACCAGGACTAGCGCAGTCTGGGAGGGACCCGCGCCCTCGCGCGGGTCCCTCCCCGGGATCAGCAGGGCGAGGCGGCCGCCGCCATAATCCCCGCCCGTGGCGGTACACGCGGCGTGCAGCCGGCTCGGCAGGTCCAGCTAGCGCAGATAGCGCCGGAGAATCTCCAGTCTGCAGTGCGACGTCAAGTCCTGGTTGACGAACTGCACTCGCAACTTCCCCTTGATCCTCCGCCGCAGACTCGCTACGCTCAAACGCATCAGAGGGGCCTCCTGTGTGTAGGGAGCGACATTGGCGTGTTCTCCCTGAAGCCCACATTTTCGTTTTGAGAGGTGAGTGGACAGGCCATAATCGCGTCACACCCGCAAGAAATGCGGCTCTCGGCGGCTCCTCGCTGCGTGCGGAGGGCATCGTTGGCTGGGGCGCAAGGATACAAGGGGTGGCGTGCTGTGTTTTTCCAGAGCGGCTTCGGCCACTCGCTGACTTCGCATGCTGGCCACGCATCGGCGAGGAGCCCATGGCAAGCAGTGCGGAGTGCAGCCGGTGATGCGCTCTAAGGGCTCCCCTCTAGGCTAGCGTGGGTCCACCGTGGCGGGGGTGGTCCTACCTTTCGTTCGCGCTAGCCATCTGCCAGAACGCGGCGTGCGGATTGTGTTCAAGCAATACGTCTTGGCCCGCCTGTCTTCGGAGGGTATTCATTAGGACCTGACGGTTCACACCTATCGCCCCTACGATCTTCACCACCAAGCCGTCGATCTCGCTTTAAGGCGTTAAGACCACACAGGGGGCCTTTTCGCTTCAGAGTAATCGCGCTTTCACTCACCCTTTATTTTCGGATTGGGGCCAGGTGCCAGTACCTCTCGGTCGGACAAAAGACGAATCGACGGGAGGTGCCAAAACCTCTCGGTCACTCGACGAAGCGTCTTTTGGGGAAAGCACCGCGGGCACCACTGCGTGCCCCCGAGCAGCGAGTTCGCGATAGATCGCCCGGGCTCCGTACTCACCCAGGTCACTCTCCTTGAGTACGCGGCGCATGACCAGCACGAGGTCCTCTATCCCCGACTGAGTTCGCCGCCGTCTCTTGGGGATGGGAGGGTGGTCGGTCCAATCGACGTGGTCCAGGGGAAGCTGTCCCGCCCGTCGGAGCCACCACTCCACGGTAGCGAGGGTGACGTGATGCACCCGCGCCACCGATCGCGTCGAGGCGCCGTCCCGAACTGCCACAACCATCGTGCGTCGCTTGTCCTCTCGCCGTCCTTTTTAATCATTGCGTCTCACCCCCGAGGTTTTTCCCCAAGCATAGCGACCGAGAGGTACTGGCACTCCAGTGACCGAGAGGTACTGGCACCTGGCCGATTGGGGCTAAAATATCGTAGAGATCGGATTCGACCCCCAAGCGAAAGTCGTCGAGAGGTAGGTGGTGCGCCGGGCGACGTGTTACCTTCCGATCGGTGGTGCCGAACTCCTGGTCCTCCTCCGCAAGTGCGAGTGCGATGCCCACACTCCGCGCCCTAGGTCTCGCCGGTCTTCTCCTCTTCGGCATCGCGGCCTTCACTCCACTGGCCAACCGCATGAATGCGTGGATGGCAGGGACCCCCAAGCTGGAACAGTCGGATGCCATCGTCGTGCTCGGTCGCGGAGGAGCGGATGCCGACGGTGTGCTCACCAACCGGTCGCTGCGCCGCGTGCTCACCGGCATCAGCCTCTACGACAGGGCGCTCGCCCCCGTTCTGGTGCTCTCGGGCTCGAAGGCGGAGACGGAAGCGCGCCGGAGCCTCGCCCGTGGGCTTGGCATTCCCGACTCGGCCATCCTCACGGGCCGCCAGGCCTTGACGACGCGCGAGGAAGCGGCGGAGATCGAGAAGCTCTTGCTCCCTCTTGGCCGGACCCGGATCCTGCTCGTGGCGGACCCGATCGACATGCCTCGAGCGTCCGCTCTCATGAGCCGGGCGGGCTTCGTAGTCCGCCCCGCGCCGACCACCTCCAGCGGACCCTCAAATCCCGAGTCGCGCCTCGGTCTGGCGCGCGACCTCACGATCGAGCTCTGCGCCTGGGCCTATCACCGCCTGGTCGGAGCCCTTTGAGGAGACGCTGCCGTCGTCTCCCTGATCGTCCTGGGAGTGGTCAGCCTGACCTCGATCGCGGCCTACTTCCTGGGAACCCGCGGGCTGAGGTTGGAGCGACACAAGCTCGGGCGGGCGGGCACCGAAGCCTTGGAGGTTCTCGGGCTCTCCATGGTCTTTCTGGTTACCAACCTCGCGGCCGGTGTCTGTCTCATCCTGGGAGCCCGGGTGCTGAGCGGAAGGTTTCTCTCCGTGTACTGGATCAATGACTCGACCCTTGGCCTGATGTCCTTCCTGCAGGCGATCGTGTTCCACTGCTGGCGGCGGGGAGCGAAATAGCCCGGTTCCGAGGGAAGACACCTCCGTCCATGCCACTGTTTTTCTTGGCCTCGATCCCTCCAACGACTATACTCGCCCCGCGGGTGAAC
>JBKOVG010000390.1:0-39316 GCA_046723845.1 Candidatus Methylomirabilota bacterium
AAGGTAGGATTGCGCCCGAGCGCGACCCAGAACACCCATATCGGACGCAGGGAGGGGCTATGTCCTCTACGATTCTGGTGCAGGAGGAGTTGGGGACCGTTCTTCGTGAAGCGAACGAGGACGACCACTCTGCCCTGCTCGCCCTCGAGGAGTCATCCTCCTCGCACACGGGAGCCGAGCTGATTCAGGCGCGCGCAGACTTCTTCGCCCGGACGGACGCCTATTCGATGTCCCAAGTGCTGGTGGCCGAGCGCGACGGCGAGATTATTGGCGTGGAGTGCCTCGCTCTCACGGACGTGAGGGTGGGTGGCCGTGGCTGCATGGCCGGCTACTCCTTTAACACGCGCGTCCTGCCCGGGCTCCAGCGGCGGGGCCTCGGCCCGGCTTTGCTCCTGGCCGCCGAGCGCTGGGCCACGGAGCAGGGGGCGAGCTACCTCACCGGTTTCATCAAGACCACGAACACTCCGTCCATGAAGATGGTCACGAATCTCGGCTTCGAGACGGTCGCCCGCTTCGACTATCTCATCCTGGAGCTTGCTCGCTTCGACGGCATCGCCGCTCCCCGCGCCGTGCACTTCGATCTGTACCACGATCCCCACATGATGGAATTGCGGCTGGCCGCCGTGTGCTCGCACCATTTCGTGCCGTTATTCCTTGAGAAGGAGCTTTTCTCGCCCGCTCCGGAAGGCGCGTACGCGGGCAGCTGGACGGCGAGCAATCGCCATGGCGCCGCCTGGCTCTCCCTGTGGGACGATCGGATCGCGCGAGGGCTCGACCCTCAGACCTTCGGAGCCGTCAAGGCCTTCGATCTCATGCTCGAGGGCCCGGGGGCCCTCAATGCCTTCGCTGGCCTCGTGGGTGTGCTGCGGGCCGGCGGCATCAGGCATCTCCTGATCCCGCTTCCCGCGGAGTCCTACGCCTGCGGGTTGCTCACGCCCTTCGCCGCCGAAGTCGTCGACATGAACTTCGTGGTCAAGCGTCTCGGCGGACGCCCTCCTGTACCTCCCGGACCGGTCTACTTCGACATCCGTCACTGATCCTTCGTGGCGGTGCCTCTGGTAGACTGAGGGCCCGCCATGAAGGCCGAGATCCGGGTCAATGGGCCTCTCGATGTGCCGCGGACGCTCGAGCGGTATCGCGTCTGGGGCGAAGACCCCGTCAATCGACTGGTCGACGGCGCATTCGTCCGTGCCGTGCGCGTAGGCGAGACCTGGACGGGCTTCGAGCTTCGCTGGTCGGGCAGCGTGGATGCTCCGAGGCTCCTCGTCTCCACGCCGAACGACCGCCGCCCGCGCGCGCTGGAGGCGGCGGTGGGCGAGGTCGAGCGGCTCTGTGGCCTCGGGCTCGACGTCGAGGCCTTCTACGACGTGGCCAAGGACGATCCGGTGCTCGGGCCGCTCCTGCCCCGGCTGTGGGGGCTCCGTCCCACCCTGTCACCCGAGCCGCTCGAGTCGCTCGTCACCTCCGTGTGCGCCCAGCAGATTACCTTGTCCTTCGCGTTCACCGTCAAGGCGCGGCTCGTGCGCCGCTTCGGCACGCGGGTAGCGGTCGGCCGGCACACCGTGCATGCCTTTCCCGATGCCGCGCGCCTCGCCCGCGCGAGCGTGGCGGAGCTTCGCGGGCTCCAGCTCACCACGCGCAAAGCCGAATACGTGATCGCGCTGGCCCGTCAGGTTGCGAGAGGGGCCATGGACCTGCACGCGCTGGCCGACCGCACCAACGACGAGGTGATCCGGGCCCTCACCGCCGTGCGAGGCTTCGGTCGGTGGACGGCGGAGTGGTTTCTCGCGCGCCACCTCGGGCGCGGTGATGTCTGCGCCGCGGGGGACCTGGCCGTGCGGCGCGCCTTCGAGCATTTCTTCAATCGCGGCCGCGCGCTCGACGAGGCGAGCGTGCGGCGCCGCGCGGCGAGGTGGGGCTCGCACCAGAACCTGGTCGTCCATTATCTCCTGGCGGGACGGCGACTCCCCGCGGCGGCCTGAGATCATGCCCATCAAGATCAATCTGCCCATCCTCGGGCAGCCCAGCCCGACCGAGCCCAAGGACGTGCACCTCGTCGGCCGCTACGCCCTCGGCGTGACGTGGGCCGACAACCACTCGAGCATCTTTCCGTTCGCCCGCCTGCGGCTCGACGATCCCGCGCGCGCTCAGACGGACCCGGCTGCCGCCCCCGCCGACGAGGCAAGCCTCACGGAAGCCATGGGCTGGCCGCGCGACATCAAGAAGGAGCCCACCGCCCTGCGCGTCACCTGGTCCGACGGCCACGTGAGCGTCTATCCGTTTCCCACGCTGCGCGGCCTGTGCAAGTGCGCCGCGTGCACGGGCGGCCATTGATGCACGCTCCGGTGGAGCCCCGGCGCGGGCTGGTGCTGGCGGGCGTGATGGGCTCGGTGTTCCTCGCCGCCATGGAGTCCACGGTGGTGGCCACCGCCATGCCCACCGTCATCGCGAGCCTCGGCGGCATCGAGATCTACTCGTGGACGTTCTCCGCCTTCCTCCTCGCTTCCACGGTGACCATGCCGCTCTGGGGTCGCCTCGCCGATCAGCTCGGCCGTCGCCGCGTCTACCTGGTCGGCCTCGGCATCTTCCTCCTCGGCTCGGCCCTCTCCGGCCTCTCGCAGAGCATGGCCCAGCTCATCTCGTTTCGCGCGGTGCAGGGCCTCGGCGCAGGATCGCTCGTCACTCTCGGCATGACGGTGATCGCCGATCTGTGGGGACTCGAGCGTCGTGCCAAGATGCAGGGCTACTTCTCGAGCGTCTACGGCATCGCGTCGGTGGCGGGCCCTCTCGTGGGCGGCTTCCTCACCGACGTGATCTCCTGGCGCTGGGTGTTCTACATCAATCTGCCCTTCGGCCTCCTCGCCATGCTCGCCATCGGCGTGGGCCTCCGCGGCGAAGTGGTGGCGCGGCGCCGCAACGGCTTCGACTACCTCGGCACCGCCGTCTTCGCCGCGGCGATCTCCGCGCTCCTCGTCGGCCTGGTGGAGGCGGGGCAGGAGGCGAGCTGGACCGGCGGCTCCGTGCTCGGCCTCCTCGCCCTCTCCGCCGCGCTCCTCGTGGCCTTCATCTGGATCGAGCGGATGTCGCCCGACCCCATGGTGCCCCTCACCCTCTTCTCCATTCCGATGGTGCGTGCGGCGGCAGTCACGGGCTTCCTCTCCGGCACCGCCATGTTCGGCGCCATCCCCTACGTGCCCCTGTTCCTGCAGGCGGTGACGGGCAGCAGCGCGATGCAGGCCGGCTTCGTTCTCATGCCGTTCGTGATCGGCTGGGTCGCGTGCTCCATCCTGGGTGCGCGCCTGGTCCTGCGCGTCAGCTATCGCTCGGTGGTGCTGGCGGGCATGATCGCCCTCGTCGTGGCCTTCGTCCTGATGTCGGCGTGGAACGAGATGCTCAGCCGGAGCGTGGCCATGCGGGACATGGCGCTGGCCGGCGTGGGCATGGGTCTCGTCTTCGTGCCCATGCTGATCGCGGTCCAGAGCGCCGTGCCGCGCGCCGTGCTCGGCTCGGCCACGTCCGTCACGGGCTTCTTCCGCTTCATCGGAGGTGCGGTGGGCGTCGCGGTGATGGGGTCGGTGATGGCGCAGCATCTCCACCGGGAGCTGGGCGCCCTGCTCGCGGCGGCGCCCGCGGGGCTGCAGGGGGGGTTGCGCGATGTCGCCACTCACCCGGACCTCATCGTGAATCCGTTGACGCGGGCGCAGCTGAGCGCCGAGCTGATCAGTCAGCTCCGTCCGGCCATGGCTCACGCGGTGGGCAGCGTCTTCGTGGTGGGGCTCGTGGTCGCCGTCGCCGCGCTGCTCTCGGCGCTCCTCGTGCCGCCCGGGCAAGCCCGCGATCTCGCGGCGGCCCAGGAGCCCGTTACGCCCTCGGGCTCCTGACATGGCCGGCGACTCGCCGCTTCTCGACCGGCTCGCCGGGCTGCCCCCCGTGTCCGTGGCGGATCTGCTGGCGGTGCTGGAACGCATGCCGGAGATCGGCCGGGATCCCATGCTCGCGGGGCTGGCTGGCGTCACCGAGGAGGGCGAGCCGGCCATCCATCCGCTCCTCGCCGTGGTCATCGAGCACCTCAAGCAGCAGCCCGACACCACCTGCTACACCGCCCTTATCGAGGCCTTGACGGGGATGTGGAACGCCGCGGTGCGGGGCGCGGTGGTGGGACGCCTGCGGGCGGCGGGCATGCCCGCCGACGATCTTCTCCTGCGTCTCGAGCGCCTGTCCCCCACACTCGGCCTGAAGGGCGAGAGCCGCGACTGGGCGCGCGCCTGGATGGCCGATCCCACGGCCCAGGACGCCTCGCTGGTGCAGCAGTGCATGGTGCGCCTGCTCCTCGCCCTCCGCGGCCTGGCGGAGGCCCGCGCCCGCATCCTCACCGAGGAGGCCTCCCGGGAGACGCCGTGAGGGTGGACAGCGGCGCGATCATGGAGACGACGAGCCGCCGCCGCGAACCCCATCGAGAAAGGATCGAGCCGTGACGACTGTGCCCGACGGATTCAAAGATCTCCTCACCGCCAAGAAGGCTTTCGCCAATCTCGCGACCATCAACCCCGACGGGACGCCGCAAGTGACGCCGGTCTGGTTCGACTGGGACGGCCGCCACGTCCGCATCAACTCGGCCAAGGGGCGCGTCAAGGACAAGAACCTTCGCCGTACGCCCACCGTGGCCCTGTGCATCCAGGATCCCGACAATCCCTATCGCTACGTGCAGATCAAGGGCCGCGTCACTCAGGTCACGGAAACGGGAGCGGACTCGCACATCGACGCCCTTACCAAGAAGTACCTGGGACAGGATCGCTATCCCTATCGCAAGGCGGACGAGGTGCGCGTGACCTACGTCATCGCACCCGACCGCGTGCAGACCATGGGCTAGTGCCGAGCCAACTTGACTTCGCCATACTTCGTTCTCGGTCAGCCGCAGCCCGCACTGTACACCCACGTACGCCTCGGGCTGCGGCCTCCCTCGGGCCTCGTCTGGCTCGCAATTTGGCCCGGCACTCTGCGGGACCACGTGGCGTGTCGCCAATCCTCTTCAGAGGCGCACTAGGAGCCGCCTCCGCGTGATCGCGCTCGACGCCGTCTTCAAGGGCTACGGAGGACAGGTGCTCCTCCGCGAGGTGTCGTGGCGCATCGGCCGCGGCGAGCGGATCGGTCTCTGCGGTCCCAATGGCACGGGCAAGACCACCCTCTGCCGCATTCTCGCCGGCGTGGAGGAACCGGATGCCGGCCGCGTGCATCGGGACAGCGGGGTCAGCGTCGGCTATCTACCGCAGGAAGTGGGGGCGAGCGAGGCCGGCACCGTCCTTGCCGAGGCGCTTTCCGGCTTCGACGAGGTCTGGCGTCTCGAGGCGGAGCTGGAGCGCCTCGCCGCCCTCATGGCCGACCCGGCGGCCACCGAGGCCACCACCGAGCGCTACGGCGAGGTGCAGCATCGCTTCGAAGCCCTGGGCGGCTACCGCCTGGAGGCGGAGGCCAAGATCATCCTGGGCGGCCTCGGCTTCGCCGCGGAGGACGCGCATCGTCCGCTCGGGGAGTTCTCGGGCGGCTGGCGCATGCGGGCCGCCCTCGCGCGCCTGCTCCTCCTCGGGCCCGATCTCCTCCTCCTCGACGAGCCCACGAACCATCTCGATCTCGAGTCTCTCGGCTGGCTCGAGAGTTTCTTGAGCTCGTATGCGGGAAGCGTGGTGGTGGTGTCGCACGACCGCTACTTCCTGAACCGCATGGTCACCTCCATCGCGGAGATGGCTCAGGGGGACGTCACCCTCTATCAGGGCGACTACGACCACTACCTCGTGGAGCACGAGGCGCGCCACGCGCTTCTCGAAGCCCGGCAGCGTAACCAGGCCAAGCGCGTGGCGGAGATCGAGCGCTTCATCGACCGCTTCCGCTATCAGGCGACCAAGGCGCGGCAGGTGCAGAGCCGGCTGAAGATGCTGGAGAAGATCGAGCGCATCGAGGTGGGGGAGGCGACGCGGCGCATCCATTTCGCCTTTCCCCAGCCGCCGCGCTCGGGTCGTCTGGTGGCGCGCCTCCACGACGTCCACAAGTCGTACGGGACGAACACCGTGTACGCGGGCTTGGACTTCGCGGTGGAGCGCGGGCAGCGGGTCGCCCTCGTCGGCGTGAACGGAGCGGGCAAGTCCACGTTGCTCAAAATGCTGGCCGGCGTGCTCCCTCCCGATCGGGGTGAGCGTGCGTTGGGCGCGCACGTGCAGGTGCACTACTACGCGCAGCACCAGCTCGACGCGCTGGATCCGTCGCACACCGTGCTCGAGGAGCTTGAGGTCGCCGATCCGGAGTCGGCCCTCGGGCGGCTGCGGAACATTCTCGGCTCCTTTCTCTTCAGCGGCGACCAGGTGGATAAGCGCATCTCCGTCCTCTCGGGCGGGGAGAAGGCGCGGGTGGCCCTCGCCAAGATGCTGGTCCGGCCGGCCGCCCTCCTGTGCATGGACGAGCCGACGAACCATCTCGACCTCGCCTCCAAGGAGGTGTTGGAGGACGCGCTCGTCGTCTTCAACGGCACCATCGTGTTCATCTCGCACGACCGCTACTTCATCAACCGCATCGCGACCCACGTCGTGGAGGTGGACCGCGGCCGCCTCACCACGCACCTCGGCAACTACGACGAGTATCTCGAGCGGAAGTCCGGCGCCCCGCCGCCTCCCGCTCCCGCGAGGGAAAAGCCGCCCGCCGCCGAGAAGCCCAAGGCCGCTCCGCCGTCCCGTTCCGGGTCGCCTCGCGGCTCGCGCAAGGGGCTCGAGCGGGAGATCAAGGTGATCAAGGGGCGGCTCGAAGCCATCGAGTCGCAGATCGCCGCCATGGAGCGACGCCTGGAGGAGATCGGGCTCGCCCTCGCCGCTCCCGATCTCTACCGCGACGGCGAGCGGGCGCGCGAGATCGCCCAGTCGCGCAAGGACGCAGAGCAGCAGGTCGCTTGGCTCATGAAGGAGTGGGAGGAGCTCTCCCTCCGGCTCTCCGCCGCTTCGGAGGAGGCATGAGCGCGCAGGAGCGCTTCATCCCGGAGAGCGAGGGTGCGCGCCGCGAGAAGGCGGAGGCCCGCGCGTTGCGGCAGAGCGGGTGGTGGAAGCGCCGCATCGCCGATGGCCGCTGTCACTACTGCAAGCGGGACGTCGGCGCGCGTCGTCTCACCCTCGATCACGTGGTGCCCTTGATCCGGGGCGGCCGCTCCGTCCGCGGCAACGTCGTGCCGGCCTGCAAGGAATGCAACAACGCCAAGAAATCGCTGCTGGCGTGGGAATGGAACGCGTATCTAGAACGACTCGATCGTCCTGACTCGGAGTAGATACGCCGCGCTGTCTCGAATTGTAGGCATTGTCAGCCCGCGCCGTCCTGGAGTCGAATCGGCGACAGCCGTACACACTCTCCAAGGAGGCGCGTATGACGACGTTCAGGTGGATGGCGGCGGTGCTGGCCGTGATGTGGTGCGCGGGAGCGGCGGGCGGAGTGCTCGCATCCGACACCAAGCAAGCCAAGAGCGAGGGCAAGGTATCGCCGCCCGCCGAGGCCAAGATCAAGATCAACATCAACGAGGCGAGCCAGTCCGAGCTGATGAAGCTCGAGGGCGTGAACGCGGGCACGGCCAAGAAGATCATCGCGTGGCGTGAGGCGCACGGACCGTTCAAGCACGCGAACGATCTCGACAAGGTGCCCGGCGTCGGGCACGAGGTGGTGAGCAAGAATCACGGCCGCATCGCCGTGAAGTAAAAAAACCCTTTTGCCGAGCAGGCGAGTTGGGTAGGATGAGGGAAATCGGTCGGAGCGCACACAGGCTTCCTCAGATCGTCCCCCCTGGCAATTCCGCCGTGGGCGACGTGACCGAGCCTCGGACCGGGAGTCGGCGTCCGGTGCGAGGTAGTGGCCCTGGGCCCCGCGATGGGCTTCGCCGAGAAAGGGAGGTGATCCAGCCGATGTGTACCCCTACGGTGATCTGTGAGGTGGTCACCTCCTAGAGCCCGGACGTAGGCATTTGCAGGTGGGCCTGGAGGACCCAGGAACCACCGGCCCCGACGGTCCCGCTATTCACCAGCGGGGTGGCGAAGCAGTCAGACACGCCACAGCATCCGTCGGGGCTTTTCTTTTGCCTCAGTCCACCCGTCGATTAGCGGACGTAAGACGGCCCGCCGGAGGATCCGGCGGGCCGTGAGTGTTCAGCGCGGGGTTCTAAGCCTTGCGGACGTTGGAGGCCTGCAGACCCTTCGGCCCCTTCGTGACTTCGAACTCGACCTTGTCGCCCTCGGCCAGGCTCTTGAAGCCCTGCGCCTGAATGGCGCTGTAGTGGACGAAGACGTCCTCACCACCCTCGACCTGGATGAACCCGTAACCCTTCGCATCGTTGAACCACTTGACCGTGCCTTGTGCCATACGTCTGGTTCCTCTCTCCTTGGGACGACCACGAAGCCGCCCCTGTGATCCCCGCACCACCATGGCCGGGGGCTCCCCCAGAATCGGGGGGAACAAAAAAACGCCGTCGAGGACTCGAGTCCTCGCGGCGTCCCGTGCTCCTAGATGTCGACCTGTTCGCTCACGTACGGATCAGGCACGTCGTATCCAGTACCAGACGGCCGAAACCTAGCAGAGGGGCCTACACCTGTCAACATTGATTTCAGCGCCGGTCGGAAGCCGGCGGCAGAGGATGCTGCGGGCCGGGCCCCGGGGTTCGGGGCCCGGCCAGGGGTTATAGTGCTTAGATCTTGCGGACGTTGGAGGCCTGGAGACCCTTCGGGCCCCGGCTCACCTCGAACTCGACCCGGTCACCCTCGGCCAGGCTCTTGAATCCGGAAGCCTGTATGGCGCTGAAGTGCACGAACACGTCCTCGCCACCCTCCTGGGAGATGAAACCGAACCCCTTCGCATCGTTGAACCACTTCACGCTACCCTGAGCCATCTGTACCTACCTCTTTCTTTGAGGCTTGCGCCTCGGTGATGCCCCACCACCATGGCGGGGGAGCCCTCCGAGATCGGAAGGCAAACAAGAACGCCGCGGGACTCGAGGTCCTCACGGCGTTGATTTCGAATCTAGCGAATCTCTGCTCGCTACGTATCCGACTACCGGTGAACCTAAAATCTGACCGAAGCGTATCTCATGACGAGGACGCCGTCAAGGGATGTCGCGAATGGCGACAGTGATGGGAGCGGAGCCATTGCGCGTGCCGAGCCAGCCGGGAATGGCCATGGAGAAGCGCCCGGCCGTACCCCCCGCCACCACCACGTGCATCTCGCTCAGCGAGGGGAACTTGGGGATGAGCTCGTCGGGTGGCGGCGGCTGGCTCTTCCCGAAGCGCAGGTTCGTGCCCTCGCCGTTGTCGTCATCGGGAAGGAGGGTACGGTAGGGGACGCGTACCGTCTCGTAGAGATGTCGGGTGAAGTCCGCGCGGCTCCAGCCCTCGTCGCCGAAGGTGCGGGCGTGCTCCGGCCCCACCACGATCATCGTGTGCGAATAGAGGGGGAAGTGCTTGATGTTCCACAGGGCGCACATGGACCATCCGATGGAGCCGGCCAGACTTCGCGCGGTGCGGCTCGCGTGATCGGAGATGCCATGGGGCGCCTCTCCCCCGAACACCGTCACCGCGCTCTCCTCCTGCCGCAGTCCCCGCTCCACGTGGTACGGCAGCCAGGGACTGGCCTCTTCGTACTCGCCGATGCAATACGTGTAGCGCCCGGGATGGCCGAAGGTGGACATGGACGTCTCGCCCGGGCGCACCCCGCCCACGTTGATCATGATCAGGCGGAGCGCTCGGCCGATGGTGGCGTTGGCGCGAAAGCCGGGACCGAAGACGCCGAAAGAGCAGTTGAGGCCGATGCGCTCGCGGATGGGCCCGTTCACCACGATGAGCGGCGCAGAGAAGTGAGTGGACGTGGACATCCCGTGCAGGTTGAAGGCCGGGTCGCAGGCGGCCTCCACGGCGGCGAGGAGCACGGGGAGATAGTCGGGGCGGCACCCCGCCATCACCGCGTTGACGGCGACCTTCTCCACGGTGGCCCGGCCGTAGTTCGGGGCGACCTCGCCGACCAGCTCCGAGCGGTCGCGAGCCGTGCCGGAGAGCATGCGCTCCACGCGATCGCGGGTGGGCGGTACCACGGGCAGGCCGTCGGTCACGCCCTTGTCGAACCAGGTCTCGAAATCGTCCATAAAAGCCCGGCCATGTTGCCACACTTCGCGCTCGTCCCGGGCCCGCTGGCCCATGCCGGCCCCCAGGCTCCCGTTACGGATGTGGGCAGCTCAGGGCATCGTGGCCCAAATTATTGAAAACATTGACTGGTAGAGGGGGCTTGACTGGCCTCGAGGCCATCTCCCTGGAGATACAGGTGTTCTTGTTTGCTCCCAGAGCGAGATGCTAGAGTGAACCAACCGTAGTAAGTGTCCATCTACTGACGCTGCCACACGGGAGAGCACCAACATGCTGCTGAGCGTCCTTGCCGGGCTCTTCTCCAATGACCTCGCCATAGATCTGGGCACCGCGAACACCCTCGTCTACGTCCGTGGCGAAGGCATCGTGATGAACGAACCCTCCATCGTCGCCATCCACCAGGCCGACCACTCGGTACTGGCGGTGGGCCACGAGGCCAAGGCCATGATGGGGCGGACCCCGGGCAACATCCAGGCGATCCGGCCGTTGAAGGACGGGGTCATCGCCGACTTCGACGTGACGGAGAAAATGCTCCACTACTTCATCAGCAAGGTGCACCGCCGGCGCACCCTGGTACATCCGCGCATCGTCATCGGTGTGCCCTCCGGTATCACCCAGGTCGAGAAGCGCGCGGTGCGCGACTCCGCCATGCAGGCGGGCGCGCGCGAGGTGTACTTGATCGAGGAGCCCATGGCGGCGGCCATCGGCGCCGGCTTGCCCATCCAGGAGCCGGGTGGCAACATGATCGTGGACATGGGCGGCGGAACCACGGAAGTGGCCGTCATCTCGCTCTCCGGCATCGTGTACTCGAAGTCGGTGCGCATCGCCGGCGACGAGATGGACGAGGCAATCGTGCAGTACATTCGCAAGCACTACAACCTCCTCGTGGGCGAACGCCGCGCGGAGGAGATCAAGATCAAGCTGGGATCAGCGTATCCAATGGCGGGAGACCGCGCCACCATGGAGGTCAAGGGGCGCGATCTCATCGACGGCATCCCCAAGACCATCGTCGTCACCGACGAGGAGATCCGGGAGGCGCTGCGCGAGCCCGTCATGTCCATCGTGGACACGGTGCGGACCTGTCTCGAGCGGACGCCGCCCGAGCTGGCCGCGGACATCGTCGACAAGGGCATCGTGCTTACGGGAGGCGGGGCGCTCCTGCGCGGCCTCGACCTCTTGCTGCGACAGGAAACGGACCTGCCCATCACCGTGGGTGACGACCCGCTCTCGTGCGTCGCCCTCGGCACGGGCAAGGTTCTCGACGAGCTGAATCTTCTCAAGAAAGTCGCGATCCCCGCCTAGCGCGGTTTCCCGCGCCGGGCGCCGAGCAGGAGTCGCGGGCAAAGGAGTTGGTCGAGTCGGTGAGATTTCGGAAATACGCGCTTCTGCTGGGGGTGCTCCTCACCTCGCTGTTCCTCCTCACCGTACAAACGCGAGGCGGTGGGCAGACGCGTGCCGGTGACGTCCTCGCCTTTGCCCTCAATCCCCTCCAGAGCGCGCTCGCCAAGATTCATCGCGGCGCCCTCGGCACCTGGCACGTGTTCACAGACTGGCGCGCCGTGCGTGCGGAGAACACCGCCCTCCGTGCCGACAACGAGCGCATGCGCGTGCAATCCCTGCAGGCGCGCGAGATCGACGAGGAGAATGGGCGGCTGCGGCGCCTCCTGAGCCTCCGCGACCGGCTGCCCCTGGCCACCCTCACCGGCGAGATCATCGGCCGCGAAGGCGGCGGCTGGGCTCGCTCGCTCACCGTCAACCGCGGCCGCACCGACGGCATTGCCCAGCAGATGCCCGCCATCGTGCCCGAGGGACTGGTAGGCCGCGTCGCCCAGGTCCGGACGGGCGCCTCCGTCGTCCAGCTCTTGAACGATCCCACCTCCACGGTGGGCGCGGTGGTGCAGCGGACGCGGACGGCGGGGCTCGTGGAGGGAGAGCCGAGTGGCGGCCTCCGCTTCAAGTTCATGGCGCGCGATGGCGCCGACGTGACGCCGGGAGACCTGATCGTGACCTCCGGCGTCGGCACTCTCTTCCCCAAGGGCATCCCCGTCGGCCGCGTCACCGCCATCGAGGACAAGGGCTCCGCCCTCTTCCACTTCGCGGTGGTCGCTCCCGCCGTGGACTTCGCGAGAGTCGAGGAAGTGCTCCTCCTCACGGGCCAGTCGACGCAGGACGTCGCCGGTCTTTTCATCCCCGGCGGCTAGCGCGTGCGTCTCTCGCTCCTCCTCATGGCCTTCGGCGGCAGCCTCGCGCAGTCGAGCGTGGTGCCGTCCTGGAGCATCGCCGGCATCACTCCTGATCTCCCGCTCATCCTGACCGCGCTCATCGCGCTCCGCCGCGGACCGGAGACCGGCTGCCTCGTGGGGTTCGCCTCCGGGCTCTTCCAGGATGTGGCGAGCGGTGGTCTCCTCGGTGTGCAGGCCCTGTCGCGGGCGCTGGTGGGCTTCGGCGTCGGGTTCTTGCCGGGCAAGCTCACCGTCAATCACCCGGTGGTCCAGGTGCCCGGCCTCGTCATCCTCACGGTGGCGGAAGGGCTATTCCGCTTCGGGCTCCTCCAGCTCTTCCACTATCCGGCGAAGTTCAACGCGCTCATCGTGCACGTGATCCTGCCTCAGGCTCTCTACAATGGCTTCATCGGCGCGGCCTGCATCCTCGCCTTCGAGGCCGCGCAGACGCTGCGCCGGCGGCAGACGTGGATCTAGACCACGAATCCACGGCGCGGCGCGAGGCTTGGAAGCGCCGCGTCCTCTCCCTCGCTGCGGTGGCCGGCATCGCCTTCGTGGGCCTCCTGGGCCAGCTGTGGTACCTCCAGGTGCTCGAGGGCGGCAAGCTCCAGGAGATGTCGGAGCGGAACCGCATCCGGATCCGTCCGGTGGCCGCCCCGCGGGGCATCCTCTTCGACCGCAATGGTCTTGCCCTCGTAGACAACCGCCCCGCCTTCACCCTGTCGCTGATTCCGCGCGAGATCGACGATCGCGACACGGTGATGGCACGCCTCTCCGTGCTCCTCAAGATTCCCCTGAGCGAGCTGCAGGAAGCGCTCGAGCGCGTGCCCCTCGACTCGTTCCGTCCCGTCCGCGTGCGGCGCGGCCTCACCCTCGATGAGGTGACGAAAGTCGAGGAGCGCAAGCTGGAGCTGCCGGGCGTCGTGGTGGAGGTCGAGCCGCAGCGCGTGTATCCGACCAGCACCTTCGCCGCCCACCTCCTGGGCTACGTCCGCGAGGTGAGCGACGACCAGATGAAGCAGGGCCGCTACCGCCGCGGCGACATGATCGGGCAGAGCGGGCTCGAGCGCCTGCTCGACGAATATCTGCGCGGTCGCGACGGCGGTGAGCGGATCGAGGTGGACGCGCTCGGACGGCCCGTGCAGGTGATGCGCCGGGAAGAGCCCGACCCGGGGGCGCAGGTGATCACCACCGTGGACCGGCGCATCCAGGAGGCGGCGGAGCGGGCCATGGCCGGGCGCTCGGGCGCGGTGGTGGTGATGGATCCGCGCAACGGCGACGTGCTCGCCATGACCTCCAGCCCCGCCTTCGAGCTCGATCGCCTGGCCGGCAACCTGGACAAGGAGGAGTGGCTCAAGGTCATCCGTGATCCGCTCACTCCGCTGATGAATCGCGCCCTGCAGAGCCAGTACGCGCCAGGCTCCGTCTTCAAGGTGGTCGTGGCGGCGGCCGGCCTGCAGGAGGGCTCGCTGACGCCCATGGACCGGATCTACTGCAACGGGGAGTTCCACCTGGGACAGTGGACGTTCAAGGACTGGAAGGAAGGCGGGCACGGCCACGTGGACACGCGCACCGCGCTCATCCACTCGTGCAACATCTTCTTCTACCAGGCGGGGCTCAAGGTGGGTCCGGCCGCCATCGCGCGCTACGCGGAGGCCTTCGGGCTCGGCGCGCCCAGCGGCATCGATCTGGGCGGCGAGAAGGCGGGCCTCGTCCCCTTCGCGGACGGTCGCCGCCGGGTGGACGGGCGCAAGTGGCAGGCGGGCGATACCGTCAACATGTCCATCGGGCAGGGGCAGGTGCTGGTGACGCCCATGCAGGTGGCGCGCATGATGTCGGCGGTGGCCAATGGCGGCGTGCTCTGGCGCCCGCGCCTCGTCCAGCGTGTCGAGCGCGTGGACGGGTCCCTCGCCTATTCATCATCGAGCAAGATGACGGGACGCGTGGATCTCTCGCCCATCGTGTGGGCCTTCCTGCGACATGCCCTGTCGGGCGTGGTCAACGAGGGCGGGACGGGTGGAGCCGCGCGCATTCCCGGCATCGACGTGGCGGGTAAGACGGGCACCGCGCAGAGCGTGAACAAGAGCGACGCGGCCAAGGGACAGGACCACGCGTGGTTCGCCTCCTTCGCCCCCGCCCAGGATCCCGAGGTCGTGGTGGTCGTGCTCGTGGAGCGCGGCGGGAAGGGCGGCCAGGTCGCCGCGCCCATTGCGCGCCAGATCTATCAGTCCATCTTCCTCGAGAAGGTCGCCATGGTGCAGCTCGGAGAAGACGGCTGATGCTCCGGCTGGACCGGCGGCTGCTCCACAACGTGGACTGGCCCCTCCTGGGCGCCGCCTTCGCCATCGTGATTCTGAGTGTGATCTGCCTCTCGAGCCTGGGGCTCGGACGGGGCGGCTCCGGGCTCGCCCTCCGCCAGCTCATGTGGGTCAGCGTGGGCATCGGGGCCCTGCTCGTGGTGGTCACCTTCGACTACCGGAGCTTCGTGCGCGCTGCGCCCGCGCTCTACCTGGTGGGCCTCGGTCTCCTCGTCACCGTCTTCGTGCTGGGACGGATGGTTTCCGGCGCGCGCCGCTGGATCCATCTCGGCCCCTTGACCTTTCAGCCCTCCGAGCTCTTCAAGCTGATCTTCATCCTGACTCTGGCCTGGGCGCTGACGTGGCGCCGCGAGGCGCAGCCGAACTCCCGCGGGACGCTCGGCTGGACCTTCGCCCTCGTGGCCGTGCCCTTCGTGCTCGTGGTGCGTCAGCCCGATCTGGGCACCGCCCTCGTGCTCCTGCCCGTGCTCGGCGCGGTGCTCGTCGGCGTCGGCGTGCGCCTGCGCATCCTGGGCGGGCTGGCGGGAGCCGGCGTGGCCCTCATGCCCATCGCGTGGTTCTTCTTGAAGCCGTATCAGCGGGATCGACTGCTCGTGTATCTCGACCCGTTTCGAGACCCTCTGGGTACGGCGTACAATGTGATTCAGGCGAAGATCGCCATTGGTTCAGGGCAGCTCCTGGGCAAGGGGATCAGCGGGGCCACGCAGAGCCGCCTGGCCTTTCTCCCAGAGCGCCACACTGATTTCATTTTTGCCGTGTTCGCCGAGATGTGGGGGTTCGTCGGCTGCTTGGTGCTGATCGTGGCGTACGGAGTCCTGGTGTTGCGGGGCTTCGAGATCGCGGTCGTCACCCGGGAGGCTCGAGGGCGCATCATCGCCCTGGGCATCACGGCCTTGTTCGCCGCCCAGACATTGATCAACCTGGGCATGGTGACGGGTCTCTTGCCCGTGGTGGGCATCCCGCTCCCGCTGATGAGCTACGGTGGTTCGTCCATGGTCGTGTCGTTCATGGCTCTGGGGCTCCTCCTCTCGGTCCGAATGCGGCAGTTCCAGTAACCGGGTCCGCCTCGCGCGGACCGCGAGTCGTGCACCGGAGGCCAGGGGCCTCCGCACTGGGGACTGCTGCCGTGGGCAAGCGGATCGTCGTCAATGCCGGCGTGACGGAAACTCGTCTGGCCGTGCAGGATGGGCAACAGCTGGTCGAGCTGTACGTGGAGCGGGCGGGTCGTCGCTCCATCGTCGGGAACATCTACAAGGGCGTGGTCACCAACGTCCTCCCCGGTATGCAGGCCGCCTTCGTCGACATCGGGCTCCAGAAGGACGCCTTCCTCTACGCGGGCGACTACACGCCGGACCGCGGAGACGATCCGGGCATGGTCGCCCCCGACGCGGACGAGGCGGCCGTGGCCATCGAGGACGCGGAGGAGGACGGAGAGCGCGAGGAGCCCGAGGCCGAGCGCGAGCATCGCCGCGAAGTGGGGGTGCCCATCGAAGAGCTCCTGCACAAGAGCCAGGAAGTGCTCGTGCAGGTCTCCAAGGAATCGCTGGGGACCAAAGGTGCGCGCATCACCGCCTTCGTGTCCATCCCCGGCCGCTACATCGTATACATGCCGCAGAGCCATCACGTGGGCGTGTCCCGCCGCATCCGGGACGACGCCGAGCGCGATCGGCTCCGCGGGATCGTCAAGGAGCTTCAGCCCCCCTCCGGGGGCTTCATCGTTCGCACGGTGGCCGAGGGCAAGGCGGTCGAGGAGCTGCAGGCCGACATCCACTTCCTCACGCGATTGTGGGGGCAGGTGCAGAGCCGCTTCGAGTCGGCCCGGGCGCCCTCCCTTCTCCACGAGGAGATGGATCTCACCTTCCGGGTCGTCCGCGATCTCTTCTCGCCCGACATCGACGAGTTCCTCGTGGACACTCCCGCGGCCTACGAGAAGTGCCGGCACTTCGCGGAGTCGCTGGTGCCGCAGCTCACCTCACGCATCAAGCTCTACGACGGGGCGCCTGCGATCTTCGAGGCGACGGGGATCGAGAAGGAGATCGACAAAGCCCTCCGCCGGCGGGTCTGGCTCAAGTCCGGCGGCTACATCGTGATCGACCATACGGAGGCCCTCGTCGCCATCGACGTCAACACGGGCAAGTACGTGGGCAAACGGGACTTCGAGGAGACAGTGCTGAAGATCAACCTCGAGGCGGCCACCGAGGTGATCCGGCAGATTCGCCTTCGTGACCTGGGCGGCATCATCATCATCGACTTCATCGACATGGAGCGCGCCGAGCACCGCGACCAGGTCTTCAAGGCCCTCATGAAAGCCCTCGCCGACGACAAGGCCCGCACCAACGTCCTCGAGATCTCCGAGCTCGGGCTGGTGGAGATGACACGCAAGCGCGTGCGCCAGGGCCTGCAGTCGCTCCTCACGTCCATCTGCCCCACCTGCAAGGGCAGCGGCACCGTGAAGTCGGATCTCACCCTCACCGCGGAGATCTTTCGCAAGGTGCAGGCGGGGGCGCGCGAGGCCACGGGCAAGGAAGTGCTCATCCGCGTACACCCGGAGATGGCGCATCATCTGGAAGGGGAGGAGCGCGACGGGCTCGAGCGTCTCCAAGACTTGATCGGGCGCAAGGTCGTCGTGCAGGGCATGCCCTCCTACCCGCGCGAGCAGTACGAGTTGGCCTTTCGCTAGGGGGAGACCCATGACGGCTGGGTTGCCGCTGATCCCGACCACGGTATGTGGCAGCCACGGCCTGCCCTCCTGGCTGCTCCTGGTGCGCGAGGCTGCCGCCGCGGATCGGCTGGGGCCCATCGATCTCAAGGAAGCCTACGAGGACGCCGTCCGCCTCGCCATGCGCGATCAGGTCGAGGCGGGCGTCGACGTGATCTCGGACGGCGAGATGCGCCGCGTGACGTTCATCCGTGGGTTCTACGATCGCCTCGCCGGTATCCGGCCTCTCCCCATCCCGCGGCGCCTGGGCGCGCCCAACTACGACACGCATTGTCCCTACGAGGTGGTGGACCGCGTCACCGCGCCCACCGGGCTCGGCATCGTGGAGGAGTACCGTTTCGCGCGCCCGCTCGCGGACCGTCCGCTGCGAGTAGCCGTGCCTGGTCCCATCACCCTGCTCATCCCGCTCCGCCGCGGCGGTCCCTACGCCTCCGAGGACAGCCTCATCGCCGATCTGATCGCCCTCGTCAACGCGGAGATGAAGGCGCTGGTGGCGGCGGGCTGCGACTTCATCCAGGTGGACGAGCCCAACTACGTCATGACGGCGGGCAAGCATCGCGTGCTCAGAGGTGAGGCGGGGCCCATGGTGGCGGCCCTCAACGCGGCCCTGGACGGGGTGGAGGCCAAGACTGCGCTCCACGTGTGCTTCGGCAATGCCCACAACAATTCCTTCTCGAGCCCGCGCCGCTACCGGGCGCTGTATCCTCGGGTGCTCGAGGCGCGGGTGAGCCAGTTCGTCTTCGAGTATGCGAACCGGGAGATGAGCGAGATCGGGCTCTGGAGCGAGTTCCCCACCGACAAGGAGGTGGCGGTGGGGGTGGTCGACGTGAAGGCCTTCCACGTGGAGACTCCCGAGGAGATCGCCGAGCGCGTCCGCCTCGCCCTCAAGCACATCCCCGCCGAGAGGCTCTGGCTCGTGCCGGACTGCGGGCTCTGGGAGACGCCGCGCTGGGTCGGGGTGGCCAAGCTGCGCTCCATGGTCGAGGCGGCGCGCATCGTCCGCCGCGAGCTCGGCGCCGCGTGACGCGCCCCTCTCGCGTCAGCCGCGCGCGGATCCTCGAGCAGCTGAAGCTGGCCGCTCGCAAGGGTGACCGCTCGGCGCTGGCCCTGGCCATCGACCAGATGAAAACGCTCGCCTATTCCCCCCGCTACTGGGAGGGCTATCTCGAGCTCCTGACAAATCCGCTGGCGCGCCTGGTAGACCTGCTCGTGATCAAGCAAGGCGACAAGATCGCCCATCAGAAGGGGTGGACGCGCCCCAGGCGAGACCGGACCAGGAAAGCCGCCGGCGCGGGCAAGAAGGACCCGAAGCCTCGCCGCCGCCGCCCGCTCGCCCCGGCGACCCAGGGCTCTCTCTTCCCCGACCTGTAGCCCCCCGACACCAGTCCCGGCGCGGCGCGCCGGCCTGTGCTAGAGTACCCCGGTAGGGTATATGACGATGACCCGGGGCACCCAGGCCGCGATCCTCCTCGCCGTCACGTTCGCCGCCGCGGCGGCGATCAGCCTCACGCCGCCCATTCCGCAGGATCCCGCCTACCATCGCTTCGCCGACACTCGGCGGGTGGGCCGGGTGCCCAACGGATGGAACGTGCTCTCGAACCTGGCCTTCCTGCTCGTGGGCGGCTACGGCGTGCTCAAGGTCCTCCGGATGCCGGCCGGTCCCACGACGGGATTGATCGAGTCGCGCGAGCGCTGGGCGTATGCGCTCTTCTTCGCCGGGGTGGCGCTCACGGGCGCGGGCTCCGCCTACTACCACTGGGCGCCGGACACCCCGCGCCTCTTCTGGGACCGCCTGCCCATGACCATCGGCTTCATGGCTTTCCTCGCTGCGGTCGTCTCCGAGCGGATCGGTGTCACCGCCGGTCTCCTGCTCCTGGGCCCACTCGTGGCCGCCGGCGCGGGCAGCGTCATCTTCTGGCGTGCGAGGGAGCTCGAAGGGGCCGGCGATCTTCGTCCCTATGCGCTGGTCCAGTTCCTGCCCGCGCTCTTGATCCTCCTCATGCTCTGGCGATTTCCGGCCCGCTACAAGGGTGGCGGCTATCTCCTGGTCGTGCTCGGCTTCTATGCCGTGGCGAAGCTCTTCGAAGCTCTGGATGGGGCGATCTTCTCCCTGGGGCACTGGCTCAGTGGACATACCCTCAAGCATCTGGCCGTCGCGCTCGCCGCCGGGTGGGTCGTGCACGCCCTCGAGACTAGGCGCGCGATGGCGGTGGAGGAACAGACGTGATCGACGATGACACACGGAGCAAGACCCTCGGCCGCCTGCGGCGCATCGAGGGGCAGGTGCAGGGGATCCAGCGCATGGTCGAGGAGGACAAGTACTGCGTCGACATCCTCCTCCAGCTGACCGCGGTACAGGGCGCGGTGGAGCAGGTGCAGCGGCTCCTCCTCGGCCGTCATATCGAGTCGTGCGTGGCCGATGCCATCCGATCGGGCAGCACACGCGACCGCCAGAAGAAGGTGGACGAGCTGCTCGAGGTGTTCTCGCGCTTCGGAGGCCGCTGAGACATGGCGGAGACCGCCGAGCGGACGCGCGTCGAGTTCCCCATCAAGGGGATGCACTGCGCGGGCTGCGTCGCCAAGGTCGAGCGCGCGCTGCGTGGCGTGCCGGGCGTGGCGGAGGCCAATGTCAATCTCGCGACGCAGCGGGCGACGATCTGGGTCGGTCCGCATTCCGAGGGGCTTCCCGCTCTTCGCAAGGCCGTGGTCGGGATAGGCTACAGCGTGCCCGAGGAAGCGGCGGCCGCCCTCGACATACCGTCGCGAGCGGTCGAGCGCCGCACCCTGGGACTGAAGGTGCTGGTGGGCGCCGCGCTCTCGATTCCGGTGCTCGTCGGCAGCATGCCCGGCATCTTCTGGTGGGCGCCGGCCTGGCTCGGCAATCCCTGGTTGCTCTGGGCGCTCACCACGCCGGTGCAGTTCTGGGTCGGGAGCGAGTTTCACTCGGGCTTCCTGCGCGACCTGCGCCATCGCTCGGCGAGCATGGATACCCTCGTCTCCCTCGGCACCAACGCCGCCTACCTCTTTAGCGTGGCCGTCACCCTCTGGCCGCATGCCTTCATGACCGCCGGCGCCATGCACTACTTCGAGACCTCTGCCCTCCTCGTGACCTTTCTTGCGACGGGTCGCTGGCTCGAAGCTCGCGCGCGCGGCGGGACCTCCGAGGCGATCCGGCGCCTGGTGGCGCTCGCTCCGCGCACGGCGCGCGTGGTGCGCGGTGGAGGAGAGGACGACGTCGCCATAGCGAGCGTTGTGGTCGGCGATCTCGTGCGGGTGCGGCCGGGGGAGCGCGTACCCGTCGACGGCGAGGTGGTCGAAGGCGCGTCGAGCGTCGACGAGTCCATGCTGACCGGGGAAAGCCTCCCGGTGGCGAAGGCGGCGGGCGCCCAGATCGTCGGAGGCTCGATGAACCGCACGGGCAGCTTCACCTTCCGCGCCACCCGGGTGGGCGCCGCGACCATGCTGGCGCAGATCATCCGTCTCGTCGAGGACGCCCAAGGCTCCAAGGCCCCCATCCAGCGTGTAGCCGACCGCGTGGCCGGCGTGTTCGTGCCGGTGATCCTCGCGGTATCCGGATCGACCTTCCTCGCCTGGCTCGTTCTCGGCCCCTCGCCGTCATTCATTCACGCGCTCACCTACGCGGTCGGCGTGCTCGTGATCGCCTGCCCCTGCGCCATGGGCTTGGCCACGCCGACCGCCATCATGGTGGGAACGGGCCGCGGGGCGGAGCTCGGGGTCCTCGTCCGGAATGCCACCGCGCTGGAGCTGCTCCACAAGGCCTCCGTAGTCGTCTTCGACAAGACGGGCACTCTCACCGTCGGGCGCCCCAGCGTCACCGACATCGTGCCCGCGCCGGGGATCGTTGCCGACGATCTCCTCGCCCTCGCCGCCGCGGCGGAGCAGGGCTCGGAGCACCCGCTCGGCGAGGCGATCGTGGCGCGCGCGAAGGCGAGGGGACTCGCCATGCCCTTGGTCACCGGGTTCACCGCCGTGCCTGGACAGGGGCTGGAGGCCGCAACCCCCGACGGAGTGATCCTCGTCGGGAGCGCTCACATGATGTCGATGCGCGGCGTCGATGTCTCGTTGCTCGGCGGAGCGTCGCATCGTCTCGCCATGTCCGGCAAGGGCAGCGTGTACGTCTCTCTCGGCGGCCAGGCCCAAGGTCTGCTGGCCGTCGCCGACACCCTCAAGCCCGAGGCGCGGGCGGCCGTGGCCGCCCTCCGAGCCCTTGGTCTCGGCGTCGTCATGCTGACCGGCGACGGCCGGCCCACGGCGGAGACGATTGCCAGCGCGGCGGGCATCGATCGCGTGCTCGCCGAGGTGCCACCCGACCGGAAGGCGGCGGAGGTCAGGCGCCTCCAGGCCGGCGGCGCCCTCGTGGCCATGGTCGGGGACGGCATCAACGACGCGCCGGCCCTCGCCCAGGCCACGGTCGGCATCGCCATGGGCTCGGGCACCGACGTGGCCATCGAGGCCGCGGACGTCACGATCATGCGGAGCGACCTGCTCGGCGTGGTTGCCGCGGTGACGCTCTCGCGCCGAACGCTTCAGATCATCCGCGAGAACCTCGCGTGGGCGTTCGGCTACAATCTGCTCCTGGTGCCTGTGGCGGCCGGCGTGCTCTACCCGCTGTGGGGAATCACCTTGTCGCCCATTCTCGCGGGAATGGCCATGGCGCTGTCCTCGGTGTCGGTGGTGGCGAACAGTCTTCGTCTGCGGCGCTTCATGCCAGCGACGTCGCGCCCATGATCACGTCTCCGCATCTCGATGGGCGCGGCCGCTACGAGCGGTCCATGGACGGTTGGGTCGACGATGCGGACGGGAATGCCTTCACCCACACCGTCCGCATCGGGGACGATTGCCGTCAGGTCGAGCTGAGCGCGGTCTGCACTCCCTCTCCGGGCTACGAGGTGCGCTCGGCGAAGGCGCGAGCGCTCGATGGCGACGTCGATCCCACGGCCATCGAGCGCCTCGGCGATCTCGCGGGCGCCCGGATGGTGGGCGGCTTCACCCGACGGTTGACCGAGCTGGCCGGCGGCGGCCCCGGCGCGCAATTCCTCGTCGACGCGGGAATCGAGATCGCACGACTGGCGCGCCAGGCGACCAGGCTCGCTCCCGAAGTGGCGGCCCGGGCGCTGACGGGAGGCGCGCGGGCCTGCTGGGAGCTCGACAACTCGGGTTGGGTCGACCTGCCCCACTCCTGCTTCACCTACAGCAGCAAGGGCCGGGCTCTCCTCGACTCGCGTGAGGTGACCACACCCATGGTCGTGGAGCTCTATAGCCCGCCTCGAGGAGCGCGGCGCGTCTTCGTGCGCCGCAAGATGATGCGGCTGGTGCACACCGCACCTCGCCTTCACCTGTTCCACGCCATGCACGACAACGTGCACGGCTTCGACGTCCACTACGAGATCGACCTTCTGTCCGACACGATCGTGGCCGCCGACTCCGTCACCTCACGGCTGCCGTATCAGGGCATCTGCACCGAGCCGCAGGCCCGGATCCAGGGCCTCGTGGGTGAGCGGGTCGACGCCGGCCTCCGCAAACGCATCCAGGTGCTGCTGGGCGGAGAGCAGGGTTGCGCCCAGCTCTACGATCTGACCGCGGACCTGCTGAAGCTATTGAGCCTCTAGCGTGGGGGAATCCATGGACATCCGCACCGAGATGGAGTCGCTTCCGACGGCCGACGGCCTCATGCCCGTGTACCTCTGCCAGCCCGAGGGGAAGGGCCCGCATCCCGCCGTGATCGTGGTCATGGAGGCCTTCGGCCTCAATGCGCACATCAAGAACGTCGCCGAGCGCGTGGCGCGCGAGGGCTACGTCGCCGTGGCCCCGGACTTCTTCTACCGGTTCGGCAGCCCCATCGTGCCGTACGAGGACGTGCCGCGCGCCATCGGCTACATCCAGCGGTTCGATTGGTCGGCGCTGATGGCGGAGGTGGGTGTGGTCATCCACCACCTGAAGAGCCTGCCTGAGGTGCGAGCCGATCGCCTGGGCGTGGTGGGGTTCTGCGTCGGGGGAACCATCGCCTTCCTGACCGCCTGCCGGCACGCCTCGGCGATCAAGGCGGCCGTGTCCTTTTACGGGGGAGGGATCGGGGCGGATACGCCCACGGCTCCCATCCAGCTGGCGGAGCGCCTGCAGTGCCCCATCCTCTGCTTCTTCGGGGAGACGGACAAGATGATCCCCATGGATCAAGTGCGGCGGATCGACGAGACGCTGAAGCGGCTCAAGAAGACGGCCGAGGTGAAGGTGTACAAGGGAGCGGGGCACGGCTTCTTCTGCGATGATCGCGCCTCGTACGACGCCTCGGCCGCTCAGAGCGCGTGGGAGATGACTCGCTCCATGTTCTCCAAGTATCTGAATTAACTCCAGAAGTACTCAGCCCACCAACTAGCTGATGAACCGCTTGCAATTGTACTGACTGTTTGGTACAAACCTCGTCCATGGGAGCTGCGAGGAACTCGGTGCTGGCGGAGACGAAGAGTGCCAAGGGGGCCGTGACGAGGGACCAGATCCTCGACGCGGCCGGCCGCCTCATTCACCTCCAGGGCTATCACTCCACGTCGCTCCACGATGTTCTCCGGGAGAGCGGGGTGGGGAAGGGCAACTTCTATTACTACTTCAAGAGCAAGGAGGAGTTGGGCTACGCCATCATCGACCGGCTGGTCCGGGGCTTCCTCGACCGCACGCTCGCACCTGCCTTCGCCGATCCCGGGGCCGACCCGGTGGCGCAGATCCACGGTCTGCTCGACCGCATCCTGGACAACCAGCGCCAGCGCAACTGCATCGGAGGGTGCCCCATGGGCAACCTCGCCTCCGAGCTGTCGGACGTCCACGAGGGTTTCCGGCAGCGCCTGGCGGAGGTCTTCGTCGCGTGGCGCGTGACCATGGCGCAGGCGCTTCGCCGCGGGCAGGGGGCAGGCCGCCTCACCCCCGAGTGCAACCCGGAGGGCGCGGCCTACTTCATCGTGGCCGCGCTCGAAGGCGCCATCCTCATGAGCAAGCTGACGAAGGACATCAAGGTGATGGAGCGCTGTGTGGACGAGCTGAAGCAGCATCTCACGCTCTACACGAGAAGGGGCTTCTCGCATGTCCCGCCCGCGGGGACAGAGGAGAGCTACGATGAGCATGCCGCAGGCTGAGACGATGAGCGAATCGACCGGACGGAGGTTGTCGGGAGTCCCACGCGTCGACCGTGATGCCGCCCTCGTCGAGGGGCTGCGCCGAGGGGATCCGGCCGCGCCCGAGCAGCTGCTGGACACCTACGGCGACCGCGTCTATCGGCTCGCCATTCGCATCACGGGCAACGAGCAGGACGCCGAGGAAGTGGTGCAGGACGCCCTGTGGACGGCGGCGCGGAAGATCAGCATGTTCAAGGGCGAGTCGGCCTTCGGAAGCTGGCTGTACCGGATCACCGCCAACACGGCCTACCAGAAGCTCCGCGGCCGGCAGAGCCGCCGGCATGAGGTGCCGTGGGCGGAGATCCGCCCGGCGTTCGACGGCGATCGGCATCATGCCGAGCCCGTGGTGGATTGGTCAGGCAAGGTCGAGGAACCTGCGTTGCAGGCGGAGCTCCGCACCGTCCTGACCACGGCCATCAACGATCTGCCCGCCGACTATCGGACGGCGTTTCTCATGCACGACGTAGAGGGGCTGTCCAATCCGGAGATCGCGGAGTCGCTGCACCTGAGCCTGCCCGCGGTGAAGTCTCGCGTGCATCGCTCGCGCCTCTTCCTGCGCGAGCGGCTCACTCGCTACATGGAGGCGGCCTGACAGCGAGCTAACGTCGCGTCTGTCTTGACTTTCACACCGCTTCCGTGGTCAGATAGGCGCTCGCTCCGGTGAATTTCGGCTGCGGCCCTGAGCGGCCTGGACTCCTCCACACCTAACCAGTCAGGACATGCGCATGGAAGCGGTGATCGCGACGGGCGGCAAGCAGTACCGGGTGGCCCCTGGGCAGGTGATCAAGGTCGAGCGGCTGGACAGCCCGCCCGGCTCCCCCGTGGAATTCAAGCAGGTCCTGCTCGTCAGCAATGGGGGCGAGGTCACTGTCGAGCCCAAGGCCCTGGCCTCCGCGAGGGTCACCGGAGAGGTGATCGCCGAGAAGAAGAGCGCCAAGGTCCTCGTGGTCAAGTTCAAGCGGCGGAAGAACTATCGTCGCCACCGCGGGCACCGGCAGACGATGACCACCGTTCGCATCACCAGGATTGAGGCGTAGGCCATGGCACACAAGAAGGGCGTCGGCAGCTCTCGCAACGGCCGGGACTCGAATTCGCAGCGGCTCGGCGTGAAGCGGTTCGGGGGGCAATTCGTGACCGCGGGCAGCATCATCGTGCGCCAGCGGGGCACCCGCTTCAAGCCCGGTGTCAACGTAGGGCGGGGCACCGATCACACGCTGTTCGCGACCTCCGACGGCTACGTCCGCTTCGAGCGCAAGGGCGACGACAAGTACGTCAGCATCGCCCAGCAACCCGCCTGATCGCGTCCGGCGCCCCCTGGGCCTCTGATGTTCGTCGACGAGATCGACGTCTTCGTCAAGGGCGGCGACGGGGGTGCGGGCTGCATCAGCTTCCGGAGAGAGAAGTTCGTTCCCCGCGGCGGCCCTGACGGCGGTGACGGAGGCGACGGGGGAAGCATCCTCCTCGAGGCGGATCCCGCCATCACCACCCTCCTTGACTTCCACTACCAGCGGCACTACACCGCCGAGCGCGGCCAGCACGGCAAGGGGGCCAACAAGCACGGGGCCTCCGGCAACGACACGATCCTCCGGGTGCCTCTCGGCACCGTGGTTTCCGATCGCGACACGGGGGAGCGCCTCGGTGACTTGACCAAGCCGGGTGAGCGCCTGCTGGCGGCCCGGGGTGCCCGCGGTGGCCGCGGCAACGCGCGCTTCGTCAGCTCCACCAACCGCGCCCCTCGACGGGCGGACCTCGGGCGCCCGGGCGAGGAGCGGTGGATCCACCTCGAGCTCAAGCTCCTCGCCGACGTCGGCGTGGTGGGCTTTCCGAACGCGGGCAAGTCCACCCTCGTCTCGCGCCTCTCCGCGGCCAAGCCCAAGATCGCGGAATATCCCTTCACCACGCTTCAGCCCACCCTCGGCATCGTGCGCGTGGACGACCAGCGCTCCTTCGTCATCGCCGATCTCCCCGGGCTCATCGAGGGGGCGGCCGAGGGCAAAGGCCTGGGCCACCGCTTCCTACGCCATACCGAGCGGACGCGGGTGCTCGTGCACTTGATCGATCTCGATCCGAGCGGGGGCCGCGATCCGGTGGAGGACTGGCGCGTCATCCACGGCGAGCTCTCCGCCTACTCGAGCGATCTCACCACGCGGCCCCAGATCGTCGTGGGCAGTAAGGCAGAGCTGCCCGGCACGGAGGATCGCCGCCACGCCCTGGAAGCCCTCTGTCTGCGCAAGGGACTGCCCTTTCACGCCATCTCCTCGGTCACCGGCATGGGCCTCGCCGGGCTCGTGCGAGAGATCGCCACCATCCTGGCGAGCCAGCCATGGGCACGCGTCGCGGGCTGACGCGCGCCCGGCGGCTCGTGGTCAAGGTCGGCAGCGGCCAGATCACGAGCCCGGGCGAAGGTCTCGACTCCCGCCGCATTGCAGCGCTGGCCGCGGACATCGCCGCCCTCGTCGATGATCGACGCGAGGTCGTCCTCGTCTCCTCCGGCGCCATCGTGGCGGGCACGGTCCGGCTGGGGCTGTCCGCGAAGCGGCGCTCGATCCCCGAGCGGCAGGCGGCGGCCGCGGTGGGGCAGTCCTCGCTCATGTGGCACTACGAGCAGGCCTTCAAGCGCCACGGCATCACGGTGGGGCAGGTGCTCCTCACCGCGCAAGACATCAGCGACCGCGGCCGCTACCTGAACGCCCGCAACACCCTGCTCGCCCTCCTCGACTTTCGCGTGCTGCCCGTGGTGAACGAGAACGACACGGTGGCGGTGGAGGAGATCAAGGTCGGCGACAACGACAACCTGGCGGCCCTCGTCGCCCACCTCATCGACGCCGATCTCCTCGTGCTCCTGACGGACGTCGACGGGCTGTACTCCGCGGATCCGCGGTGCGACACCTCCGCCACCCGCATCGACACGGTGGAAGCGGTGACCGAAGACATCCGCCGCCTCTGCTTCGACGAGGCGGGGCGCGTCTCCGTGGGCGGCATGATCACCAAGCTGGAGGCGGCCCAGAAGGCCGCCGCCTCCGGCATCCCCATGGTGATTGCCAACGGGAGGGAGCACGGGATCCTCGGCCGCCTCGTCAAGGGCGAGGCGCTGGGTACGCATTTTCTCCCCCGCGACGACCGTCTCGCCGCGCGCAAGCGGTGGATCGCCTTCGCGGTGCCGCCCCAGGGCCGGCTCACCGTCGACGCGGGGGCACGGAAGGCCCTCACCGAAAAAGGCAAGAGCCTCCTGCCCTCGGGCCTCGTGGACATCGTGGGAGAGTTTCGTGCGGGTGAGGTGGTGGCGCTGGCCGAGCCGGAGGGGGACGATTTCGCGCGCGGCCTCGTGAACTACGATGCGGGGGAGCTGCGAAAGATTCGGGGCGCCAAGACCGCGGAGATCGAAAAGGCCCTGGGCTACAAGGGGCTGGCCGAGGTGATCCACCGGGACAACCTGGTGGTGCTCTCCGGCTCGGGAGGATGACCATGGACGTGACGACGCAGGTGACGAGCAAGGCCCGGGCCGCGAAGGAAGCGGCACGCATCCTGGCCCTCGCCTCCACGCGGACGAAGAACGATGCTCTCCAGCAGTTGGCGCGCGGACTCGAGGAGAAGACCGCGCTGATCCTCGACGCCAATCGCGCGGATCTCACCCGCGCGCGGTCGGCGGGACTGACGAGCGCCTTCATGGACCGGCTCACCCTCTCGGAGAGCCGCGTCGAGGAGATGGCGGCGGGGCTGCGGCAGGTCGCCACGCTGCCCGATCCCGTGGGGGAGACGGTCGAAGCCTGGCGCCGTCCCAACGGCGTGGAGATCTCGCGCGTCCGTGTCCCCCTGGGCGTCATCGGCTTCATCTACGAGTCGCGCCCCAACGTCACCGCGGATGCCGCCGGCCTCTGCCTCAAGTCGGGCAACGCGGTCATTCTCCGCGGGGGGAGCGAAGCCCTCGAGTCGAACTCCGCCATCGCCCAGGTGCTCGCCAAGGCCGTGGAGAAGGTCGGCTTCCCCGTCGAGACCGTTCAGGTGCTCGACACCGCCGACCGCGCGGCCGTCATGGCCATGCTCACCCTGGACCGGTACATCGATCTCATCATTCCGCGGGGCGGCGAGGAGTTCGTGCGCCTGGTCGCCGAGCGGGCCACCGTGCCGGTGCTCAAGCACGACAAGGGTTTGTGCCACGTGTACGTGGACGCGAGCGCCGACCTCGACATGGCGGTGGCCATCGCCGTCAACGCCAAGGCGCAGCGGGTGAGTGTCTGCAATGCCGCCGAGACCCTCCTCGTGGATGCGGAAGTGGCTCCCCGCTTCCTGCCCCGGGCCGCGGCACGTCTCCGCGAAGCCGGGGTGGAGCTCCGCGGCGACGAGCGGACGCGGGCCCTCGTGCCGGAGGCCTGGGCCGCCACCGAGGAGGACTGGGACACCGAGTATCTCGACTACATCCTCGCCATCCGGGTCGTCGACGGCCTGGATCAGGCCATCGAGCACATTCGCCGCCACGGCTCGGGCCTGGCCGAGGCCATCGTGACCTCGGACCTTCGGAACGCGCGGCGCTTCACGCGTGAGGTCGACGCGGCCGCCGTGCTCGTCAACGCCTCCACCCGCTTCGTGGACGGCTCGCAGTTCGGCATGGGAGCGGAGATGGGGATCTCCACCTCGCGCCTCCACGCGCGGGGGCCCGTGGGCGTGCGCGAGCTGACCACGACCAAGTTCGTCGTGATGGGTGACGGTCAGGTGAGGGAGTAGCGGGCCCGGTGCCCACGGTCGGCATCTTCGGCGGCTCGTTCAATCCCATTCACTTCGGACACCTCCTCCTCGCCGACGAGATCTGCGAAGCGCTCGACCTCGACCGCGTGCTCTTCGTGCCCGCCGCGGTGCCCCCCCACAAGCCGGCGGCCGAGCTGGCCTCGGCGGAGCACCGCTATCGCATGACGGCGCTCGCCGTCCGTGAGCACCCGCGCTTCGCCGTCTCCGACATCGAGCTTCGCCGCGACGGCCCGTCCTACACCGTCGACACCCTGGTTGCTCTCCAGGGCGAGGGCACCCTCCTGCTCCTCATCGGCTCGGATACCTTCCTCGACCTTCTGAGCTGGCGCGATCCGCGCCGCGTGGCGGGACTGGCTCGCCTCGTGGTGGTTCCGCGCACGGGGAGCGATTTCGATCCGGAGGCACCCGCGGCGCAGAAGGTCCTCCACGAGCTCGGCCTCCCGCCCTTCGGCGACGCGGCGGGACCTCTGCTCTTCCGTGCTGCGTCGCTGCCCATCTCGGGCTCGGACCTGCGTCGCCGCGCGCGCGAGGGGCGCCGCCTCGTCTATCGCATGCCCGAATCCGTGGCCGCCTACATTCGCGAGCACGGGTTGTACCGCACCACCTGATGGCGGCCCTCTCCGCGGAAGCCACCGCCCGTCTCGCCGCGCGGGCCGCCCTCGACAAGAATGCCGAGGACCTCGTCATCCTCGACCTCCAGGGGCTGTCGAGCGTCGCCGACTTCTTCGTGGTGGCCAGCGCGCGCTCGACGACCCAGGCGGACACCATCGTGGAGGCGGTGCGCCTCGCTCTGAAGGCCGCGGGCACGCGTCCGCGCCACCAGGAAGGCAGCGCAGAGAGCGGCTGGGTCCTCCTCGACTACGTCGACGTGGTCGTGCACGTCTTCGTGGGCGCCACGCGACACTTCTATGCGCTCGAACGACTGTGGGGCGATGCGCCGCTGCTCTCCGTCGAGCGCTGAGAGGCCGTCGCGCGATTGATTTCCCCTCGGACGCATGGTAGCCTTCGCCCCTGACTCGGGCCCCGAACCGGCCGTGTCGCGGAGGAGACAGCGATGAGGAAGGAGCGACTCGCTCAGTTCAGGAAGAAGCTGGAAGAGAAGCATCGCCAGCTCGTGGAAGGAGTCGGGAAGACCGTGTCGTACGCCAAGGGCCCTGAAGACGATTCCACCAAGGACCTCGGCGATCAAGCTGCGACCTCGTACAACCGGGAATTCCTCTTCGAGCTCAGCAACGGCGACCGGCGTCTGCTCAAGGAGGTGGGCTCCGCCCTCCAGAAGCTCGAGGACGGCAATTTCGGCGACTGCGAGCGGTGCGGGGAAGCCATCGCGGAGAAGCGTCTCGAGGCGTTGCCCTTCGCCCGCTACTGCATCGAATGTCAGCGGGCCATCGAGGAAGAAGAGCGCACGGCCGCGAGCTAGCCGGCATTCCTATCCGCCGTGTCTGTGCGCCTTGGCGTCGTCCTCGCCCTCGGCTTCGGTGTCCTCGTCGCGTACCTCGCCTGCCTGAACACCTCTCGTGTCCGCGTCGCCCTCACGGGCGATCGTGGCTGGGAGGTGCCCCTGGCCGCTCTCGTAGTAGGCGCGTTCCTGGCTGGTGTCGCCCTTACCCTCATGGGCCTGCTCGTGCGCGACCTCGGCCGCTCCGTTCGCCGTCATCGGCAGGATCGCGCGAGCCGGCGCGAGGCCTCCGGGGCCGGGCCAGCCTCGGCCCCCGGAATGGCTGGCGAGAAGGGGCCAGGCCCTGTCCATGAAGGCCTGGGCGCGCCGGAGCGTCTGACCTCGCAGGAGATTCCGGCAGTCAGATCCGAGGCTGGTGCGGGGCCGCACCGAGCGACATTCCGCGGGCCTGATCGCGCGCGGCAGCACCGCGGACACGACCTCTACGGCGGGAGCCTCGACGATGGGCGGATCATCTGTCTCGATTCCGGCGCCCCGCGGGGGCCGCGTCTGGCCGTGGCGACCTTGGGTCACCGCCGCGCTCGATCTGATCTTCCCGCCGCTCTGTCCCGTCTGTCGCGAGCTCCTCGGCGAGGGACGACGGGATCCCCTGTGCGGGATGTGCTGGCGACGTATGAGCCGCATCGCTCCTCCCTGGTGCCGGTGCTGCGGCGCTCCCCTGGCGATCGAGGGAGTCTGTGGAGGGTGCCGGACACGCCGGCCGCGCTTTGCCTATGCGCGGTCCGCCGCTCGCTATGGGGACGTCGTCCGCGAGGCGATCCACGCGCTCAAGTTCGGCGGGCGTCGAACGCTCGCCGAACCGCTCGGTGATCTCCTGGCCGGCCTCGGACTCGCCGCGCTACCGGGAGCCCGGCCCGACCTCCTGATTCCCGTACCTCTGCATCCCCGGCGCCAGCGCGATCGCGGCTACAACCAGGCCCTGCTGCTGGCCCGGCGTCTCCAGCAGCACTGGGAGGTCCCGGTGGCCGCCCGCGTGCTGGCGCGCGCCGCCGCCACCGCACCGCAGGCGGACCTGGACGCCGCGGCGAGGAGACGGAACGTCCGCGGCGCCTTCGTCGTGATCGAGCCGGAGGCCGTGACAGGCCACCACGTGGTGCTCGTGGACGACGTGCTCACGACGGGGGCGACGGTGGGGGAGTGCGCCCGCTGCCTCACCCGGGCGGGGGCCTCGGTGGTGGGGGTGGTCACCGTCGCCCGCACCGTCTGACGGCCTTCGGCCCGTGCTTGCGAGGCTGCCTCGCGCCACCTTATAATCAAGGCTCTTGTGTGGTGGAAGTCGTTGCCAATCCTCAAAAATCATCAAATTCAAGGAGCGCGGCATGGGCGTGCGAGTTGGGGTCAACGGGTTCGGACGCATCGGGCGGGTTTTCTTCCGGGCGGCCCTCCAGTCACCTGAGATCGAGGTCGTCGCCGTCAACGACTTGGCCGACGCCAAGACGCTGGCGCATCTGCTCAAGTACGACTCGGTCCACGGCATCCTCGGCGGCGAGGTGCGGCACAAGGGCGAGGCGATCTTCGTCAACGGGCGCGAGGTGCGTGTCTGCTCCGCGAAGGATCCGGCCACGCTCCCCTGGGGCGAGATGGGCGTGGACATCGTGGTCGAGTCCACCGGCGTCTTCCGCGACAAGGCGACGACCACCAAGCACCTCCAGGCGGGCGCCAAGAAGGTGATCATCACCGCCCCCGCCAAGGATCCCGACATCACGGTGGTCCTGGGCGTCAACGAGCAGAAGTACGACTCCGCCAAGCATGAGCTCGTGTCGAACGCCTCCTGCACCACGAACTGCCTCGCCACTGTGGCCAAGGTCCTCCTGGACAACTTCGGTATCAAGCGTGGCTTCGCCTCCACCGTGCACTCCTACACGAACGATCAGCCCATCCACGACTTCCCCCACAAGGACCTCCGCCGCGCCCGGGCCGGCGCGGTGAGCATGATTCCCACAACCACCGGGGCGGCCACCGCCGTGGGCCTCGTGCTGCCCGAGCTCAAGGGCAAGCTGGACGGCCTCGCTATCCGGGTTCCGACGGCGAACGTGTCGGTCGTCGACCTCACGGTGGAGCTCGAGAAGTCGGCCACCGCCGCCGCCATCAACGACGCCTTTCGCGCCGCGGGCGGCGGCGCCCTCCGGGGCATCCTCGACACCACGGACGAGGAACTGGTGTCGGTGGACTTCAACGGCAATTCGCACTCGTCCATCGTGGACCTCGGGTCGACCGCGGTGATCGACGGCGCCATGGTCAAGGTTCTCGCCTGGTACGACAACGAGTGGGGTTACTCGAACCGGGTGAAGGACCTGATCACGTACATGGCCAAAAGCTTGTAGCGTTGGCCACGCTGGGCGTCGATCACCTAGACCTCGGGGGGAAGCGTGTCTTCCTCCGCGTGGACCTCAACGTCCCCCTCGAAGACGGGCGGGTCGGAGAGGACACGCGCATACGCGCCGTCCTTCCGACCGTGGAGCGCTGCCTGAAGGGGGGTGCGAGCGTCATCCTCGCCTCGCACCTGGGGCGGCCGAAGGGCAAGCCCGATCCACGCTATTCGCTCAAGCCCGTGGCGGCTCGGTTCGAGGAGCTCCTCGGCCGCCCCGTCCCGCTCCTGCCTGACTGCGTCGGGCCCGAGGTCTCCGCGGCGGCCTCCGCCCTCAAACCCGGCGACGTAGTGCTCCTCGAGAACCTCCGCTTCCACGCCGAGGAGGAGGCCAACGACCCCGAGTTCGCCCGCGCCCTCGCTTCCCTCGCCGACGTCTACGTCGACGATGCCTTCGCCGCCGCCCACCGCGCCCACGCCTCCATCGAGGGCATCACGCGCTACCTGAAGCCCGCCGCGGCCGGGCTGCTCATGCAGCGGGAGCTCGAGGCCCTCGGGCGCATCTTCGAGAAGCCGGAGCGGCCCGTGGCCGCGGTGCTTGGGGGAGCCAAGGTCTCGGACAAGCTCGCCCTGGTCGAGCATCTCCTCTCGCGCGTCGAGATGGTCCTGATCGGCGGCGGCATGGCGTTCACCTTCCTGTCCGCCCTCGGCTACGGCGTGGGTCGCTCGCTCCTGGAGTCCGATCGGCTCGAGGCGGCCCGGGCCATCCTTGCCCGCGCGAGGAGCCTCGGGGTCACCGTGCGCCTCCCCGTGGACGTGGTGGTGGCGCCTGGCCTCGACAGCGCGGACGGCATCCGCACGGTCGGCGTACGGGAGATCCCGGCGGACCTCATGGGCCTGGACCTGGGACCGCTCACCGTGTCGCAGTTCGAGACTGCGCTCAAGGGGAGCAAAACCATCCTCTGGAATGGCCCCATGGGCGTCTTCGAGAAGCCACCCTTCGCCGCGGGCACGGTGGGCGTGGCGCGGGCGGTGGCGGGATCCGGGGCCTTCTCGGTCATCGGCGGTGGCGACACCATCGCCGCCGTCCGGCTCGCAGGAGTCACCGATCGCATCGGCTACATCTCGACGGCGGGCGGCGCTTTCCTCGAGTTCCTCGAGGGACGTGTCCTGCCCGGCGTGGCCGCTCTCGATCAGGCGCCCTGATGCGCATCCCGCTCGTGGTGGGCAACTGGAAAATGCACGGCGGGCTCTCCGAGGCGCGCACCCTCGCCACGGCCATCCGCGATGGGCTCAAGCGTCCCCGCGGCGTGGAGGTCGCGGTCTGCCCGCCCTTCACCGCCCTCGCGGCGGTGGCCGAGGTGCTCGTGGGCTCCGCCATCGCCTGGGGCGGCCAGAACTGCCACTGGGAGGACAAGGGCGCCTTCACCGGCGAGATCGCACCGGGCATGCTCACCGAGCTGGGCTGCCGCTACGTCCTCCTCGGCCACTCGGAGCGGCGGCACCTCTTTCGCGAGACGGACGAGGAGATCAACCGCAAGGTGACGGCGGCCCTCAAGCATCAACTGGTGCCCGTGCTCTGTCTCGGCGAGACGGAGGAGGAACGTCGCCAGGGGCTGACCTTCACGGTGGTGGAAGGGCAGCTCCGCACGGGATGGGCGGGACTCGGCGCGGAGGACATCGCGCGCACCGTCCTCGCCTACGAGCCGGTGTGGGCCATCGGGACCAGCGTGACGGCCACCCCCGCCCAGGCCGCAGAAGTCCACGGCTACCTCCGCGGGCTCGTCTCCGAGCTCGCCTCGAAGGAGATCGCGCAGTCCCTCCGCATTCTCTACGGGGGCAGCGTCAAGCCCGAGAACGCCGCCGAGCTGACCCAGGAGCCCGACATCGACGGGTCGCTCGTAGGCGGAGCCTCCCTCCAGCCCCAGAGCTTCATCACCATCACGAAGAAGTCCGCCTCGAAGGGCGGCTCGTCAAAGGAGTAACCCGCGCATGTTCATCCTGATCGTCCTCATCCACGTCCTCGTGAGCCTGATCATCATGGGGCTGGTGCTGCTGCAGTCGGGCAAGGGGGCGGACATCGGCTCCGCCTTCGGAGGAGCGGGGAGCCAGGCCGTCTTCGGCTCCATGGGCACGCCCACCGTGCTCGGGAAGATCACCGCGGTGGCCGCGGTGGTCTTCCTCGTCACGTCGTTCTCGCTCGCCGTGCTCTCTCACCGGCGTGCGGAGAGCATCATGCCGGCCACGGCGCCCGCCGCGTCGTCGCCGGCCTCGCCGGCTCCTCCCGCCGCCGCCCCGGCCGCTCCCGCTCAACCCGCCCCGGAGAAGAAGTAACATGCGCCGCGGGCGGCTTCTCGAGTCCGGCGGCACCGGGATCGCGCTCCTCATCCTCGCCGCGTCCCTCTTCCTCGGCGGCGGCCGGCATCACGTGGCGGTGGCCGCCGACGAAACTGCGGCGAGCGACAAGCCCGCCTTCGGCGACACCTTCGTGCAGGCCTCCATCGGCGACATCACCGGTCTCATTCCGAACATCACCTCGGATGGGCCCTCCCACGCGGTGGGTGGCCTCATCTACGAGGGGCTGGTCCAGACCGACAAGGACCTGAACTGGATTCCCTCGATGGCGGAGTCGTGGCAGTTCAGCAAGGACTGCCTCACCCTCACCTTCAAGCTCCGCAAGGACGTGAAGTGGCACGACGGCAAGCCCTTCACCGCGGAGGACGTGCACTTCACCTACAAGGCGATGATGAATCCGAAGACGCCTACCGCGTACCGGGACGACTTCGAGCTGGTGAAGGACGTCCAGGTGCTCGATCCCTACACGGTGCGCATCATCTACTCCCAGCCCTACGCGAAGGCCCTCGGGAGCTGGGGCACGGCCATGCTCCCCCGACACCTCCTCGCCAAGTACGTGGAGGAGGGGAAGCTGCGCGAGGCGCCCCAGAACACCACGAACCCGATCGGCACCGGTCCCTACAAGTTCCAGGAGTGGAAGAGCGGCGAGAAGGTGGTGCTGGTCGCCAACAAGGACTACTACGTCCAGGGCCGGCCCTACCTCGGCCGCGTCGTCTATCGGGTCATCCCGAGCCAGGCGACCATTTTCCTCGAGCTCAAGGCCAAGGGCGTGGACATGGCGGACCTCACGGCCATCCAGTACGCCCGCCAGACGGACTACGCAGCCTTCAAGCAGGACTACAACAAGTATCGCTACTCCGCGAACCGCTACACCTACTTCGGCTTCAATCTGAAGGATCCGCGCTTCGCCGACAAGCGCGTCCGCCAGGCCTTCGCCTACGCCATCAACAAGCCCGAGCTGATCGAGGGGGTGGTGATGGGGCTCGCCCGCGAGGCGACGGGGCCGTACCGGCCCGGCACCTGGGCGTACACCGACAAAGTCAAGCGCTATCCGTACGATCCCGCCAAGGCCAAGCAGCTCCTCGCCGCCGCCGGGTGGACGGACAAGAACGGCGACGGCATCCTCCGCAACAAGGAGGGGCAGCCTTTCAGCTTCACCATCCGGACCAATCAGGGCAACGAGGAGCGCAAGAAGCTCGCCGAGCTCATCCAGCAGCGGCTCAAGGACATCGGGGTCCAGACGGACATCCAGACCATCGAGTGGGCGGCCTTCCTGAAGGAGTACATCAAGCAGAAGCGCTTCGAGGCCATCATCCTGGGCTGGGGTACGGGCATCGATCCCGACCAGTACCCGATCTGGCACTCCTCGCAGGTGGGTCCCGATCAGCTCAACCAGATCTCCTACGCGAATCCCGAGGTCGACGCGCTTCTGGAGAAGGGGCGGACCACGTGCACCCAGAAGGATCGCGTGCCCATCTACCAGCGCATCCAGGAGATCCTCGCCGAGGATCAGCCCCTCATCTTCCTCTACTTCAACGACGCGCTCCCCGCAGTGAGCTCGCGCGTGCGCGGGATCAAGCCGGAGCCGTCCGGCATCTCCTACAACTTCATCGACTGGTTCGTGCCGAAGGCCCTGCAGCGCTATACATCGGGCTAGATGGCCCTCTTCGCGCTGCGCCGGCTGGTGCTGGCGATTCCGCTCCTGATCGGGATCACCTTCATCAGCTTCCTCGTCATCCAGCTGGCGCCGGGGGGACCCTTCGACTACATTCGCGGGGAGGAGTCGGGTCAGGACGCCAAGCTGGTGGAGCGGCTGAACAAGGAGTACGGGCTCGACCAGCCGATCTACGTGCAGTACGGGCGGTGGCTCGCCCGCATCGTGAAGCTCGACTTCGGCCGCTCCTTCCAGCCCGACGCCAAGCCCGTCCTCACCAAGATCGGGGAGCGGCTCCCCATCACCCTCTTCCTCAACCTGATTCAGATGATCATCATCGTGGGGCTGGCCATTCCCATCGGGGTAGCCTCGGCCACACGGCAGTATTCTCTCTTCGACAAGGTCACCACCGTCTTCGTCTTCGTGGGCTTCGCCACTCCCGATTTCTGGCTCGCCCTCCTCCTCATGATCCTCTTCGGGGTCCAGCTCGACTGGCTGCCCATCTCCGGCCTGCGCTCCCTCAACTACGAGTACATGAGCTTCTGGCGGCAGCAGATCGACTTCGTCTCCCACCTCGTCCTGCCCGTGACCGTGGTCGCTTTCGGCGGACTGGCCGGGCTGTCCCGCTACATGCGCCAGAGCATGCTGGAGGTCGTTCGGCAGGACTACGTGCAGACCGCGCGGGCCAAGGGACTGGCTGAGCCCGTGGTCATCGGCAAGCACGCTCTGCGCAACGCGCTGCTCCCCGTGGTCACCATCCTCGGGCTGTCGCTGCCCGGCCTCATCGGGGGCAGCGTGATCATCGAGAGCATCTTCGCCATTCCCGGCATGGGCCAGCTCATGGTCCAGTCGGTGTTCTCCCGCGACTATCCCGTGATCATGGGCAATCTCGTCATCGTGGCCACCCTCACCCTCCTGGCCAATCTCTTCGCCGATCTCGCTTACGGCCTGGTGGATCCGCGCATCCGCTTCTCGAGGCGGCGGGGGCGGCGCCGCTAGGATGCGGCGGAGGCGACGGCGGGCGGCGCGGCGAGGGGAGCTGGGCCAGTTCTGGCGGACCTTCCGCCGCAACCAGCTCGCCTGCGCCGGCGCGGTGGTGGTGGCCGCGCTCGTCCTCGTCGCCGCCCTCGCTCCCACCCTGGCGCCCTGGGATCCCAACCGGCCCGACATGAAGCGCATCCTCGAGGCGCCGTCGGCCAAGCACTGGTTCGGCACCGATCAGATCGGGCGCGACGTCCTCTCGCGGCTCATCTACGGCTCACGCATCTCGCTGGCCGTGGGCTTCGTGTCGGTGGGTATTGCCACCCTCATCGGCATCATGCTGGGGGCGGCCGCGGGCTACCACGGCGGTCTCGTGGACGGCACCATCATGCGGCTGGTCGATCTGATGCTGGTCTTCCCACGCTTCTTCCTCCTCTTGGCCGTTCTCGCCTTCCTCAAGCCGTCAATCTGGACCATCATGGCGGTGATCGGCATGACGGGCTGGATGGGCGTGACGCGCCTCGTGCGCGCCGAGTTCCTCGCCCTCCGCGAGCGCGAGTTCGTGATCTGGTCGGAGTCGATCGGAGCGGGAGCGCTGCGCGTCGTGTTCAAGCACATCCTGCCCAACGCGCTGGCCCCGGTGCTGGTGGCCATGACGCTGGGCATCCCCGCCGCCATCCTGACGGAGTCGGGTCTGTCGTTCCTCGGCCTGGGCGTCCAGCCGCCCTATGCCACCTGGGGCAACATCCTGAACGACGGCAAGGATCTCATCACGTACGCGTGGTGGCTCACCCTCTATCCGGGCCTCGCCATCCTGATCACCGTGCTCTCTTACAACCTGCTCGGCGAGGGGATTCGCGACGCGCTCGACCCGCGGCTGCGGCAATCTGCGCTGGGACGCGTGCTCCGCCTTGGCCGCTGATTGACAACCTGCGCGGGGCCCCGCATACTCTGCCTTCGCCGGGCCGAAGTGGCGGAATTGGCAGACGCGCACGTTTGAGGGGCGTGTGGGGCAACCCGTGGGGGTTCGAGTCCCCCCTTCGGCACCATCAATCGTCACGCGGGTGTACGGTTTGGTCTACTCGGTCCGCCGGGCGCTTCGCGAGTATTTCGTGGTCACTTCCGTGGTCTCCATTCGACTGACGAGCGCGCTCCAATCCCGGCGCGTGCGGTTCCGAATGTAGCGTGCGTAGACCCTGAGGAGTATCTCGGGGCTCACATGCCCTGGGGC
>JBKOVG010000139.1:0-5503 GCA_046723845.1 Candidatus Methylomirabilota bacterium
CCCCCCGGGGGGGGGGCCCCCCCCCACGGTGGGCCCCCCCCCGGGGGCCGCCCTACCCGGGGTGGGGTACCCCCCGGTGGCGGCCCCCCCCCCCCCCGACGACAGGCCCCGACCCGCCTCGCGCTCCGCGTGTTCGTGGACAGTCCAGGCTAACCCTCCTGACGATCAGGCGTGGGGGACCCAGGGCCAGTACTTAGCGATGGCCCCGCCATCCACGCGCAGGTCCGCACCGGTGACCATCTCCGCGTCCTCGGAGGCAAGGAACACGCAGGCGCGGGCGTAGTGACGCGGGCTCGGCAGGTGGTCCATGGGCAGCATCTTCGCGAAGTCGAGGACGCGGGCGAGGCGGTCGGGACGCTGCCGTCCCCACGCCTCCGCGCGATCGTCGCCTTCTGCGGTGTCGGTAGCCGTCGGGGTGAGGCTGTTCACCCGGATGCCGTGCTTGACCAGGTCCATGGCCGCGGCGCGGGCGAAGTTGAGGAGCCCGCTCTTGGTCGTGGAGTAGGCGATGTTTCCCGCCTGCCCCTGATGCCCGGCCGTGGAGATGATCACGATGATGCTGCCGCGGCGCCCGTCGGCGACCATGCCCCTCGCCACGTGCTTCGTGCAGAGGAAGGTGCCGGTGAGGTTCACCGCGACCTGGCGGCTCCAGCGATCGAGCGGCATCTCGAGCACGCTCATCCCGCCGAGGATGCCCGCATTGTTGACGAGGATGTCCACGCCCTCGTAGCTCGACCGCACGCGGGCGACCATGGCCTCCACCTGCGCCTCGTCGGTGACATCGCAGGCGAGGCCGAGGGCCCGGCCGCCGCGCTTGACGATCCACTCCGCGCACTGGCGCGCGTTGTCCTCGGCCACGTCCACGCAGGCCACGGTGGCACCCTCGTCGGCCAGGCCCTGGGCGATGCCCCCGCCGATGTTGGGGCTCGTGCCCGTGACGATGGCGACCTTGCCGGCGAGCCGGCTCATCCGCGCCTCTCGACGGCGGCCACCGGGCGTCGCGGTGGGGACTTGAGCGCGCCGGGGGCCGCGCCCAGCCGCTGATAGTCGCGCGCCCGCTGGGCGAGATGCCGCCGGAAGTAGATCAGGCCCACGTCCAGGGGGCCGAGCTTCTGCGGCCGCTCGAGGTTGAGCAGCTCGCGCTTGAAGACCACGAGGTCCTCCTGCTCGTTGGTGGCGATGATGATGCTGGGCTTGCGGTAGGCGTGGTACCAGAGCGTCTGCCAGGCCGCGTGCAGCGCGTGGCGCGGCCGCTTCACGAGGGTGAAGGTCCACACGCGCGTGTCGTGCTCGTTCACGGGGACCATCCAGCGCAGGTGGATGCTCGCCCCGATCATCACGCGGATCTTGCTTGGCAGCTCCACGTTGTGCTGCACGCCGCGGTAGCGGGCGAGCGGCGGCTCGCCGCCGCGGTACTGCGGACCGCCCGCGAGCATGCGCCACCACACACGCCGGGGCCAGTGGGCGCCGAGGCCGGGATGGAAGCCCTGGCCAAAGCGCGGCGCGGCCCACGCCGCGTTGACCGAGGTCTCGTCCTCGCTCGTGATCTTGACCCCGCCGGTGTAGGCGACCTTGGGGCGGAAGAACGGGAGGCGGTAGTTGAAGAGCCGCCACACGTTGAGGCCGGGGTGGAGGTAGAACTCGTGGAAGTCGATGCCCTGGGCCATGGGCTCCGTCCAGTTTGCCTCCCACACCTTGACGCGCAGGAAGCGCCGCCCCGTCAGCTCGGGGTCGGAGAGCTCCGCGGGCAGGTCCTCGTCGAGGGGCACCGGCTCCGTCTCCCCCATCCACACGAAGACGATGCCCATCCGCTCCTCGGTCGGGTAGGCGCGCGCGCGGAGCTTGCCGATGAAGGGCGAGTCCGGGCGCTCGATCAGCCCCGCCACGCAGCGGCCGGTGCCGTCGAAGACGTAGCCGTGGTACGGGCAAGTCACGGTGCCCTCGAACTCGCACAGCGCGAGGGAGAGACGCGCGCCGCGGTGCGGGCACCAGTCGCTGAGGGCGACCACCGCGCCCGCCTTGTCGCGGAAGAGGACGAGCTCGTCGCCCAGCATGGTCAGGTGCACGGGCTTGCCGCGCACCCGGCGCGCCTCCACCGCGGGATACCAGTACTCGCGGAAGCCCAGCTTCGGGCAGTAGTCGAAGGGGCCGATCTGGGAGGCGCCGTACGCCTCCTGCACCGTGCTCTCGGCGAGGCGCCCGTTGCCGTTCCCGCGGCTCTGGGTATCCATGGTGGCTACCTCCCTGTGCGACGGCTTCGCCGCATGACGATCAGCCGAGGCTGCCGCTGCGCAACCCGAGGAGGCGCGCGAGCAGCGCGCCCCCCAGCGAGACGAACATGATGACGCAGGCCACCACCACCACCTCCTCGAGCTTGCGCTGGGCGACGTAGTCGAGCTGGAGCATGGAGAGCGGCCGGTTGGCGGTGGTGGTGAGGAGTGCGAAGTTGCCGATGTTCCGCGCCACGCCCACGAAGGTGATCACCGCCCTCGCCGTCCCGAAGAGCTTGGTGACGCGGTCGAGCGAGAGGACCGTCTCGGTGGTGCCGGGCTCCGCGCCCACGCTCGTCCCCGCTACTTGATGACCGCCTTGGCGATGTCCTGCGTCTTGACGACTTCGGGCAGGTTCTCCTCCGCGTCCACCTGGAGGAGCTTGGCCCCGCGGGGCACCGCAAAGCTCGGATTGCCCGGTTCCACGCCCACGCGGCGGCTGTTCGTCTCGACCTCGCGCGCCCACACCACCTGGGCGTCCTTGGTCAGGAGCCAGTTGATGAAGACCTTGGCCGCGTTGGGATGCGGGGCGCGGTTGATGAGCCACAGGAGCCGGCGGCGCGTGATCCGCATGGCCACCGGCTCAGCCCGCCGTGGGGGGCGCCAGGGCGCTCGTGCGTGTCCGCGTCTGTTCCTGGAGATAGCGCACGGACACTCGCTCCAGGGGCACCGCGTCGGGTGGGAGATCGTCGGGATTCCGGTACTCGAAGGGCGCGTCACGCCCGCCGAAGTGCCGGGTGACCACGAGCCGCCGCCACTGGATCACCTCGGCGTCGGTGGACGAGAGCTTCTCCGGCGTGTCGTAGCGCTGGTTGATCATCACGCGCTCGTCCTGGCGCGAGAAGTTGTACTCGATGATCCACCGGTGCACCGCCGCGTAGCTCAGGCGGTCCCACAACCGCCCGAGGGCCGACTTGGGCCGCGTGCAGTGGTAGTACCAGACCCGGGTGCGGTGCTCCTCCACGGGCACGCACATGCGCGTGTAGAGATCCCAGCCGAACTCCGCCCGGAACATGCCGGGCAGGTGATGGCCGCCGCACCATTTGGACGAGCGCGGGGGTGGGATGCGCCGCCGGGCCCGGTCGGCGAGCGGTCGGGTGAGCCAGGTCCAGTACCGCCGGTAGGTGGTCTTGGGCCACTTGCGGCCGTCGGCGTAGACGTCCTGCAGCGGGTTCTTCCGCATGTAGTTGCTCTCCGCCACGTCGCCGCCGAAGCCGTTGCCCACGAAGATGGGATGCTCGCCCTGGGCGCCGCGCGCGATGAAGCCGCTGCGCGCCACCACCACCGCGTTGCGGTGCACGTAGTTGACGTGTGAGTCCATGGAGTTCTCGAGGGCAACCTCCCAATTGCAGCGCCACTCGACCTGGCCGACCAGCACGAGCGTGTCCTCGTCGAAGAACTCCTCGGGCACGTCCTCCTCGATAGGCGCGGGCGCATCCTCGCCCATCCAGACAAAGACGAGACCCTTGAGGGTGCGGGTGGGATACGCCTTGGCCTCCGTCCCCGCCTTGCCGCACACGCCGGAGCTCGGTCCCTCGGAGAGGGCCATGGTGTTCTTGCCCGACTCGTCATAGACCCAGCCGTGATACGGGCAGGCCACGGTGCCCTTGTAGTGGCAATTACCCTCGCTGAGACGCGCGCCGCGGTGCGGGCAAACATCCTGGATGGCGACCACGTCGCCCTGGGCGCCGCGGAAGAGGCAGATTTCCTCGCCGAGGAGGGAGACCTGCACCGGCCTGCGGTGACCGACCTTGCGATCGAGGATGGCCGGATACCAGTAGTTGCGCAGCCCGAGCTTGGGGATGAGGTGGCGAATGTCGCCGGAGAGCTTCGGCACCGTTCCCTTGGTCGAGCGTCCGTCCGCGACGTGCAGCCGAGGCGGTGGCGAAGCAGGTGTCGGCACGACGGCCTCCTCTCAGGGCTCGAACAGCGCGAAGCACTTGTTGGAGTTGAACGACCACGTCTCGATGAAGTCGCACTGGTCGGGCTTGCGTCCCAGCTCCTCCATGGCGCCCACGAGCATGTACCAGTTGAGCATCTCCTGCTGCCCCGAGCTCTCGATCGCCTCCAGGGGCCGCTTGCGCCACGTTTCGTAGTCGCCCACCCGCAGCGCCTCGTAGAGCCGCCGGTCTTCCTCGATGTCGGGATAGAGCTGGTGGTTCTTGTCGGTGAGGAAGGCATGCGACCAGCTCGAGGAGGCGATGAGCGCCGTGCGCCACGGGCTCCCTCGCATCACGCGCGCGGTGGCCGCCCCCACCTCCATGCAGCGCCGGGGGCTCGGCGACGGCGGATCGAGCGCGTCGCCGGTGATGGGATTGGCGAGGCTGCCGCGGCCCCCGCGCTGGGAGATGACGCGGCGGCCGTAGCAATTGACCTGGAAGGGACTCACCCGGTAGGGGAAGCCGACGCGATCGTAGTCGAGGAACATGATGGTGTTCAGGAAGGCGTGGGCGAGCCCGGGGAAGTGGAGCGGCTTGTAGGCGTAGGCCATGTCCACGCCCTGCTCGAGAAGCCCCGAGGCGAGATACTTGCCCGCCGCGCGGTGCCCCGGGATCTTGAACGTCGTGTCCGCCGGCTCCGACCAGGTATTGGGGGCGACGCCGGGCTTCTGCCACGGACGCGCCTCGATCTCGTCATAGGCGAGGACGCAGAAGGGCGGGATGACGTCCTCGGTGAAGTTCTCGTGCTGGTCGTCGCCCCAGATGATGACCACCTCCGGCTGGAACTCGTCGAGGCGGCGCCGCGCTTTCCGGAAGTGGCGGAGGAGGGCGTCGCGGTGTCCCGCCGCGCTCGCCGTGCCGCCGTCGGAGCCGTACTCGCGCCGCATGGGCTCGGGCCAGCCCGCGGGCCCGCGATAGCGCTCGGGCAGGCCGGGATCCTTGAGGACGCGGCGGAGAATGGCCGCCATGTCCTCGTCGCGACCGGTGAGGGGCGGGTAGTGCGTCATGCCGAGGCCGAGGATCTCACCCATGAGCGGCTCCTCCCACGTCTGCGTGCAAGCGCTTGCGCAACCCTAGTCTGCGGCCCCCGGAATTGTCAAGCCGAGCGCCGTCTTCCGGCGCTCTGCTATACTGCCCGCGCTCTATGCGATCCACGCGCCGGCGCTCTCCGAAGCCTTCGCGCCGCCGCGGCGCGCCCGCCGCCGTCACGCAGGGCGACGTGGCGCGGGCGGCCCGCGTCGCTGTCTCCACGGTCTCTCGCGCCCTCACCGGCGACGCGCGGATCTCGCGGGC
>JBKOVG010000331.1:0-5040 GCA_046723845.1 Candidatus Methylomirabilota bacterium
ACGTGCGGGGGACCAGCGACCCCGGCGGGCAGTGCGGGAACGGCTCGGAGACGGCGGACGGCATCAACTGCTGGTCGATGCGGGCCGAGTTCACCCACTGCTATCGGGCGTGCGCTACGAAGCCGGGGGCGTCCATGCGCCTCGGCTCGTACCTGTACTTCTACCAGCAGGAAGTGGGCGACGGCAGCTCCAGCGGCCACAACGGCAACTGGGACAACAACCCCTCCGGGGGATCCACCGGAAAGGGGGGCACCTGCAAGACGGTGCCGAACAACACCGTGTGCGGCATTGGCGACGGCGGCGTCCTGATGAACGACCGGTGGTACATGATCGAGATGCACGTCAAGATGAACACGCCCGGCCAGGCCGACGGCATCATCGAAGGCAAGGTCGACGGGGTGCTCAGCTACCAGAAGAAGAACATGATCTTCCGGATCCCCGGACACGACAATCTCCACATCCGGACGATCTGGCTCGATGTCTTCAAGGGCGGCAACATCGGCAACCTCAACGATCAGCAGGTCTACCTCGATCAGATGGTCGCCGCCCTCAGCGACTGGGTCGGTCCCTGGGTGGCGCGCTGACGGAGAAGACCTGCCGGCGCTGAGCTCGCACCGCGCCTACCGTCGCTCCTCTTCCCGGCGCATCTCGCGATGCTCCTCGTGCACTGCCTGATGCCGGTCCTCCCAGCGACGGCCGTACGCGGGCACCCAGTGCGGCGCCGCCTCCGCGCGCCACTGCTTCCACTCCGCGGGAGGCACGCGATAGTAGCGGATGGGCACGGCGAGGAGCGGGCGCGGGACGAACTCGGCGGCGACCAGCTGCCACGGTCCGTTGTATCGCGGAGCCATGTACCACGCGCCGCGCCGGTAGACGTAGTAGCCGCCGTCGTAGAAGAAGAAGTTGCCGTTCACCGAGGGCGCATAGCTGACCGGCGTCTCCGGCACCGCCACCAGCGGCGGAGGGCTGCCCAGATGGATACCGATGTCCACGCTGACCTGCGCCGGAGTCAGGCCGGCGGAGCCGAGAAGCGCCGCCGCGATCAATCCCGCAAGTGTCGATGCGTAAGACATGTACCGACCTCCCCTTGGTACGCACGCTCACTGCGCGCAGGCTCGCTCCCCGAAGACCGTGAGCCCGCCTTCACTCTTGAGACGCGCTCGGAGCGCCGCCCGTTTACCGGCTAGGAGCCGACCTTGGTGCGGAGCGTCTTGAGCAGCTCGGCGAACGACGTGCGCTGGATCATCCGCCCGAACTGCATCCGGTAGTTGTCCACGAGGCTGACGCCGTCGACGGACACGTCGTAGACGGACCAGCGGTCCCCGATCTGGTGCAGCCGGTACGCGACGTCGACCTGGCTGCCCTTCGCCGTCACGAGCCGGGACTGCACGCTGGCATCGGTGCCGTCCACGCGCTCCCCCAGGTACTGGATCGGCTCGCCCGCGTAGGCCTCGACCTTGCCCATGTAGGACAAGGCGATCAGGTTAGTGAAGAGCCGCACGAACTCGCTCTGGTCGGCGGGAGACAGCTCCTCGAAGCGTGAGCCCAGGGACCGGCGCGCCATGTCCCGGAAGTCGAAGAGACTCTCAGCGGCCAGCCGGATGTGCACGCGCCGCTCCTCGATGGAGACAGCCCTTGCCTTCCCTGCCCCGCTCTCGTCGAAGACGCGCTGGATCGCGGTCTGCACGGTCTCGGTGGGACTGGCCGCCCAGCCCACGCCCGCCGAGGCGAGCAGAACGATGGCGGCGACCAACACCGACGGTCTCGAACGTGTCATGGTGACCTCCTCGTGTGATCGGCTCGATGCCGGCCTCTCACCTACGCTGCCGGGAGGTCATGAACGTCGTATGTGCTTCGGGTAAAGGAGTGTGAAGCGGAGAAGAGGCGGTCAGGAAGGGCGGCCCGCCCGCGCCGGCCTCACCGCGCGCCGGATCAGACGTCCAGGTCGACGAGGAGGGCGGCGTGGTCGCTGAGCGCGTGCCGGGGTGCGTGGGCGCGGCCGTCGGCCGCCGCGCCCCACTCGTACGAGGCCGAGCGCAGCCGCGGCCGGAGCGCCCGATTGACGAAGGCCTGGTCGATGCGGAAGCCGTTGCCGCCGTTCGGCGAGTACCACGTGTAGGCGCGCTCGCGCGCCTTGAAGAAGCGAAACGCGTCGATCCATCCCGCGGCCTCGAGACCGCGGATCCAGCCGTCCTCCTCCGCGTTGAAGGCGGGCACTTCCTCGTCGAGATCGATCAGGCCCGAGTTGGTGTCGCCCACGAGCAGGGCGGGCCCCCGCCGCCATGTGTGCGCCATGCCGAGCACGGCGTCGAGGAAGGGAAACTTGCGCCCGGTCACGCGATTGGGCACGTGCATGGCACCGAGGGTGAGCGCGGTGGGACCGGCCACGTGCGCGAGGAGCCAGCGCCCCGCCTCGGCCACCGGCGCGGAGAGGAGACGCACCCGCGTGAGCGGCCAGCGCGAGGCCATGAGGAGCGCGTTCACTCGGGGCAGCCCGGGGGAGGCGGTGCAGAGCTGATGGACGAGCCCTCGCTCCCCGAGGGCGCGCGCCAGCGCTGCGCTGGGCGGGGTGCCGCGGAACTCCGAGAGCGCCACCACCTCGGGTGACCAGCGGATGAGCTGGTCGGCGATGGCGCCCATGCGCACACCGCCCCCGGCCCGGATGTTCCAGGAGACGATGCGCATCGCGGAGCCTAGAGGCCGAGCGAGCGGAGGCGCGCCGCGGTGGGGACGCCGTCGCGGTCCCAGCCGCGAAGGTCGTAGTAGCGGTCGAGCATGGCGTCGAGCTCCTCCGGCGGGCAGTGCATGCCTGCGGACGGCCCGTCGGGAATGGGCTCGTGCATCACGCGCCACGGCAGCACGTCGTCCTTGCGCCGGACGCCTTCCCGCGCGTTGAAGAGCCGCTCGAGATTGATCACGCGCTCCCCGACCCGCTCGAGCTCCTCCACGCCCATGTCCCACCCCGTGACGCCGCGGACCATGCGCGCGTAGGGCTCCTCCACGAAGAGGCCGAATCCGCGCTCGGAGGTGAAGCGGCAGAGCACGAGGGAGTCGTCGACGGCGGTGAAGTGCTGGCTCCGCACCGCGAACTCGGGCTTGCCGTCCGGGCTCCGCCGATCGTAGCCCTGCGCGTACTGGGGCGTGGGACGCGTGTCGTGATGGCTGCCGCCGCGCGTGGCCGTGGCATAGCCGATGGACATGCCCTTGAGGGCCCGCGCAGAGTGCGCGGGCAGCTCGAGGCGCTTCACCGCGTAGACACTCCGCGTCGCCTCCGGATGGAGCGACTCGGCGAGCCGCCACGCTCCTTCCGCGAGCCGGTCGCCGAAGCCTTCGCGCGCCGCCGTCATCTCCACGAGGCGCAGCATGCCGCGCCAGTCGCCCCAGCCGAAGGGCACGCCAACCTCGCCGGGATCGAGCCAGCCGCGCTGGAGGGCCTCCGCGGCGAAGGCCAGCGTCACGCCCATGGAGATGGTGTCCATGCCGAGGAGATCGCAGAGGTCGTTGGCCCGGGCCAGCGACCCCGCGTGCGCATTGCCCAGCATGGAGCCGAAGGCGAAGATGGTTTCGTACTCCGGCATCTTGGCTTTCAGCCCCTGGAGCTCGCCGTTGCGGATCTCGTATTGCTTGCCGCAGGCTACCGGGCACTTGAGGCACGTCGTGTCCCGGTCGTGGTGATGCGCGTGCATCTCCTCGCCCGAGATGGCCTGCGCCTCCGCGAAGGTCTCCTGGCGGAGGTTGTAGGCGCCGAGGGCGCCCAGGGTGTTGATCGGCTTCACGAGGAAGGACGTCCCGTAGGTCGAGAGCGCCTTCGTCCCCGTCTTGAGCGGCTCCCGCTTCTCCTCGAGGAGCGTCTTGAGCAGCGCGGCGTCGGCCACCTCGGTCTTGCGCCCACCCGTTACCACCACGGCCTTGACGCGCTTCGCTCCCAGCACGGCGCCGATGCCGCCGCGTCCCGCCACGCCCTCGCGGTTCTTCCAGTACGTGGCCAGGCAGGCGAAGCGCACGCGGCGCTCGCCCGCGGGGCCGATGGCGAGCACGTCCGACTCCGCGCCCTCGATCGCCTGGATGGCGTGCACGGTCTCGCGGGTGGTCTGGCCCCAGAGCGCTCCCGCCGGCTTGATCTCGGCGCCGTTCTCCCCCACCTTCACGTAGACGGGCGCGGGCGCCTCGCCGGTGAGCACGATGGCGTCGAAACCGGTGCGCTTCATGGTGGCGGGCCAGCGGCCGCCGAAGGTGGAGTCGAAGAAGAGGCCGGTCAGGGGCGACTTCGACGCGACGCAGGCGCGGCTGTTGCCCGGCACCGTGGTGTCGGTGATCGGCCCCACGGCGAACACCACCGCGTTGGCCGGATCGTAGGCATCGATGATGGCGGGGACGTGATCGAGGAGGAGGCGGGCGGCCAGGCCGTTGCCCCCCAGGAGCGCCCGCGCGGTCTCCTCGGGGAGCGGCTCGGTACGGCCCGTCCCACGGGCGAGATCGACGAAGAGGATGCGGCCGCCGTAGCCCTTCATGCCCGGGTGCCCGCTTGCGGGAAGGTGTTCCCGACAGACGAAGTGAGGCGGCCGAGCGAGCGGGCCGGCATGATCTGGTCGGCGCGGTGGAGCATGCGAGCGTTGATGTCCGTGCCTTTCCCTGACAAAAGTGGCGCCATTGTACTCGGGGGACGGGCCGGTCGGAAAGCCGGAGGCGGCTAGTTGGCGCCGAGGGCCTTCAAGTTCTTCTTGGCCGCGTCGGCCAGCTCCGGCTCCACGGACTTGGCGGCGAGCAGCTTCTTGTAGACGATGACGGCCGAGCCGGGCTGCTTGAGCGCGGAGAAGGACTGTCCCGCGCCCAGGAGCGCGCGGCGCGCCGTCGGGAGATCGGGCGCCACGTACACGGCGGTCATGTACGCCTCCACCGCCGGTTGATGTCGGCCCGCCGCGCGATAGCCCTCACCGAGGCGATAGGCGGCCTCCGAGGCGACGGCGGGATCGCCCGTGGCCATGGCCCGTTCGAGCATCGGGCGCGCCTCGTCCCAGTTGTTGGCGAGGAGCAGCACGC
>JBKOVG010000202.1:0-11432 GCA_046723845.1 Candidatus Methylomirabilota bacterium
GTTACGTGGAGAGGAAATCGAGGTCGAGGAGACGGCCGGGCTAGGCGCCGCGGCTCAGTCGCACACTTACGAGAGAGCGGGCGACCGGGGTCGAACCGGCGACGTCCAGCTTGGGAAGCTGATCGACGAAGGGCCGGAAGACTATGATCCGTGGGCATAATCGCTGACGAGGCCGGAGCTTAAGTCGACGGGTGCTTTCTACCGAGTTCGACCAAGTTCACTGAGTTTCGCTGCTCAACCGGCACCGCTACCGGCACCAGGAACGGTACTCGCTCTCAGAAGAAGTTGCTGAGGTTCCGCGACCGGATCAGCGTCTGCTCCAGGAACACATGACGCGTGGCGATCTTGAGATCGCCGTCGACTCGGCGGAGCACGTCGCGGCGCCGGCCGATCCACGAGTCCTCGTCGGCTTCGAGCCGCGTGCGGTAGAGGTGGAAGTTCCCCTCGACGGTGATCTCGTCGCCGCTCTGCGCGAGGACCCGCACGTTCGTCACGATGTGCCGCGTGCGGGACGGCGGGTCCTCGCTCCACGAAGAGCCGGTGGCGAGCTTCTTGACGCGCGTTGTCAACATCGTCTTGTCGTCGTCGAACAGCGCCATCGCGCCCGGCTTGGTGAACTCGTTCTCCAGGTCACTCGTCATCACGGTCCGGCGAATCGGCATCCAGTAGCGGGAATCCGCTGTGAAGAGTTCGAGCCAGTCCGAGAAGCGTCGCTCGTCCAGCATGGCGGCTTCCGCATAGTAGAACTGCTCGATTTCGTACTGGAGGAGGACCGTTTCGACGTTCGGGGACACCGCAGGCATCCTCGCTACACAACGTCGGTGGGCGGCGCGGCGTGGTTCGCCTTCAGCGTCTGCCAGTCCTTCGCCATCATCCAGTCGCACCAGGCTTGATACGTCCAGCGTTGACCGTGCTCGTTGACGACCGTCTCGATGCAGGCCTGGCCGCCGTCCCGGGTGACCCGGTCGTGGCCAAGCCCCATGCCGACGTGCACGGGATAGCGCCGATTGAGCGTGCCGACCGAGCCGCGCGTGCATTGCTGCCAGTTCTCGCCGTCGTCCTGCTCCAGCAGGCCGGCGGGACCGAACATGTGCGACGTCAACTGGACGATCGCCGTCCGGAGCCAGTCCGGCGCGTGCTTCGGGACGAACGTGAACCACCAGAGCTCGGTCGCCTGTGGCCCGCGCGGCAGTCGCAGGCAGAGCTGGGAGCCGTCCAGCGTGATCCACACGTTCGGGAAGATGTTGGGATGCCCGAGTGAGCGCACGCCCGCGCGGCCCATGATCTTCTCGAGGCGGGGTGCGTCCTCGGCCCGTGCCGCCAAGGTGGGCCGCACCTGGGCGCGGGTCGTACGGATCTCCTCCAGCTCTTCGTGCGTGGTCCGCGGGCCGCCGATGGCGTGGCCGTACTCGCCGAGCATCACCATCTGCTTCATCGGCCTGAGCGCGTCTCCCGAGGACAGATCAGGAAAGAAGCCGGTCTGAACCGCGGACAGGTGGGACACGCTCGGGTGATACCAGTCGAAGAGGTTGTCGACGGCAATCTTCCAGTTGCAGTCGAGGATGTTCTTCTGGATCCCGTCCACGACCTCGACGTCGCCGCGCTCAGCGACCATGTCGAGGCCCACACGCCCCACCTCGCCGAGATACTCCTCTAGCGGCGGCGCGGCGGGATCCATATTCGCGAACACGAAACCCTTGTAGCACGACACCTGCGCGGCCTGGCCGAGCCCGAGCTCGTCCTTCTTGAGATCGTTCCGGTAGAAGTCCTTGAGTCCCGGGACGCCCACCAGTGCACCGTCGAGCGCGTAGCTCCAGCCGTGATACGGACACATGAACGTCTTCGCCCGTCCCTGCTCGGCGCGACATACGGAGGCGCCGCGGTGCCGGCAGCTGTTCAGCAGGACCGAAATCCCCTTCTGCCTGTTTCGCACGACGATGACCTGATCGTCGCCGATGCGGTTCATGAAGAAGTCGCCGATCTCCGGGATCTGCGACTCGTGGCACATGAAGTTCCAGGCCCGAGCGAAGATCTGCTCCATCTCGGCCTTGTATACGTCCGGATCCGAAAAGATTCGGCGATCTACGAAGCCCTCCTGTGCGTGCACGAGCTGGCTGTAGTCGGTCGCGCTCATGATCGTCCTCCCGGATGGAGTCCGCTCAGGCGGCCTCCGCGATGAAGGAGCCGGCCAGTCGGTTGAACTCGGCCGCGTGCTCGAGCTGGGCCCAGTGTCCACATCGGTTCAGCAGCACGAGCCGTGAGTCGCGAATTGTCGACACGAGACGGAGCGAGTTCTCGAAATGTACGGTGCGATCGTTCCGGCCGTGAATCGCGAGCACCGGCGCTTCGAGCTTCGGGAGCTTCGACGCGACCACCTCGGGTGCCGGGAGCCGGAATAGTCGCTGTTCGAGAAAGGCCTTCAGCTGCTCGGGGCGCTGGAGTGCGGTCTCGGACCGCTCCTTTGCAAGTTCTTCGGTCGCGAACTTCTTGTCGAAGCACATGACTTCGACGAGCCGCTTGAAGCTCGCCGGGCTGGGATCGCGGTACGTCCCGACGAGTACCCGAAGGCCTTCGGAATCCATGCCACTCGGCGAGAAGACGTTGGAACCCGGTGTCGGGGCACCCATCGTGACGAGGTGGGAGCAGCGTTCGGGGTGCTGTGTGGCGAAGGCGATGGCGACCATGCCGCCGAGCGAATTGCCGATCAGCGCGGCGCGCTCGATCTCCAGCGCGTCGAGCACGGTCTCGACGGCCGTCACCAGGGTGCCATCGCCGGGGATCTCCATGTCGCTCCGCCCCCACCCCGGCATGTCGACGGCGATCGTCCGAAAGTGCTTGGCGAGAGCCGGGATGTTCGGCCCGAAGTTGCTCCAGCCGGTCGCTCCCGGCCCCGAGCCGTGCAGGAAGACAACGGGATGCCCAGCGCCGGCCTCGTTGATGTGGATGCGGAGCCCCCGCTTCTCGACGAAGCGGCTGGTGCTCGTCTCGCTGATCGCTGTGCTCACTTGCAGCTCCCTTCTCGTGCGAGGTTCAGTGCGACATCCTCGATCATGTCCTCCTGCCCGCCGACCGTGCGCCTGCGCCCTAGCTCGAGCAGGACGTCTCCGGCGGGGACGCCGTATCGCTCGCTCGCCCGCTTGGCGTGAAGCAGGAACGACGAGTACACGCCGGCGTACCCGAGCAGCAGCGAGTCGCGGTCCACGCGGATCGGCTGGTCCATGAGCGGGACCACCCTCTCTTCGGCCACGGCCATGAGCGCGAGGATGTCGATGCCCGTCTGCGCGCCCATGCGCTCCAGCACGGCCGCAAGTACTTCGAGGGGGGTGTTCCCGGCGCCGGCGCCGAGGCCGGCGACGGAGCCATCGATCCGCGACGCGCCCGCCTCGATCGCGACGAGCGAGTTGGCCACGCCCATCGCCAGGTTGTGGTGGCCGTGGAAGCCGACCTCGACTTCCGGGGTGAGCGCGTCTCGCAACGCGCGGACGCGAGCAGCGACGTCGTGGGGGAGCATGTACCCCGCCGAATCAGTCACGTAGACGGTCTGGGCGCCGTAGCTCTCGAAGAGCTTCGCTTGGCGGGCCAGCTCGTCGGGCTCGAGCATATGGGCCATCATCAGGAACCCGACGGTGTCGAGACCGAGCTTTCGCGACGTGCCGATGTGTTGCTCGCCGACATCCGCCTCGCTGCAGTGTGTGGCAACCCGAAGCGTCCGCACGCCGAGGTCCGCTGCCATCCGAATGTGCTCGACGGTGCCGATCCCAGGCAGCAAGAGCGCCGAGACCTTCGCCCTCTTCATCCGCAGAACGACGGCCTTCAGGTACTCCTCGTCCGTGTGGAGCGGGAAGCCGTAGGTCACCGACGCGCCGCCGAGGCCGTCGCCGTGCGTCACCTCGATCAGCGGGACGCCGGCCTCGTCGAGGGCCGTCGCGACGTCGACCATCTGCGCGAGCGTGATGCGATGGCGCTTGGCGTGCATGCCGTCGCGCAGGCACATGTCGTGGAGGGTCACGGCCACACCCGACAGGTTCATCGCACCATCTCCCGCGCGATGCCTTCCGCGGTGCGCAACGCGGCCGCGGTCATGATGTCGAGGTTGCCGGCGTACTTCGGGAGGTAGTCCCCGAGCCCTTCGACCTCGAGGAAGATCGAAACCCGGTTGCCGTCGAAGACGGGGCCGTTCTTCAGGCGGTAGCCCGGCACGAACTCCTGGACGGTCCCGACCATTGACCGGACCGAGGCCGAGATAGCTTCCGGGTCGGGCGGATCGACCGTGAGGCAGTGCACGGTGTCGCGCATGATGAGTGGCGGCTCGGCCGGGTTGAGGATGATGATCGCCTTCCCCGCCGCCGCGCCGCCGACCTGCTCGATCGCACGCGCGGTCGTACGGGTGAACTCGTCGATGTTCTTGCGCGTCCCGGGGCCCGCGGAGCGCGACGCGATGGTCGCGACGATCTCCGCGTACTCCACCGGCTGCACGCGCGAGACCGCGTGGACCATCGGGATCGTCGCCTGCCCGCCGCACGTCACCATGTTCACATTGCGCTCACCGGCGGCGACGTGCTGCGCCAGGTTCACGGGCGGGATGCAGAACGGACCGATCGCCGCGGGCGTGAGGTCGATCATCGTGACGCCGAGCGGCTCGAGCGCCTTCGCATTAGGGGGGTGCTGCGAAGCGGCGGTTGCGTCGAACGCGATCTTCACACCGTCGTCGGCTCCGTGCCGGAGAAACCCCTCGACTCCCTCGTGGGTCGTCTTGATGCCGCGTGAACGCGCACGCGCGAGGCCCTCCGACGCGGGATCGATGCCCACCATCCATACCGGCTCGACCCACTCGCTGCGCAGCGCCTTCTCGAGCAGGTCGGTCCCGATGTTGCCGGAGCCGATGAGAGCGGCCTTCACCTTCATGAGCTCTCCCGCGCGAAGCGGAACTGGATCGGCGCGAAACCCTGGATCTCCACCTCGATCTGGTCGCCGGGGAACACGTCCACCATGGGGCCGAGCGCGCCCGACAGGACGATGTCCCCCTCCGCCAGCGGACGACCTACCTCGGCCATCTTGCGCGCGAGCCAGAGCGCAGCGTTGAGCGGATTCCCCAGACACGCCGCACCCACGCCGAGCGAGGCCGGGGTGCCGTTGCGCGATAGCACCATCCCGCACAGGCGGAGGTCGACTTCGTCGAGCGCTCGGCACACGTCGCCGAGCACGAAGCCGCCGCCCGAGGCGTTGTCGGCGATGGTGTCTGCGAGCGTGATCTTCCAGTCCGCGATCGCGCTGTCCACGATCTCGACGGCCGCCCGCGCGTAGCCGATTGCCGCCTTCAGGTCTTCCAGCGCGGCCTCCGGCGAGTCGACCCTCCGACTCATGACGAAGGCGATCTCGGCCTCGACGCGTGGCTGGATGAACCGCGCAGTGGAAATGACCGCGCCGCTCTCGTGGGCCGTGTCGGCCCAGAGCATCCCGTAGTCCGGCTCCCCCACGCCGAGCTGCTTCTGGACCGCCGCCGACGTGAGACCGATCTTGCGACCGACGAGACGGCGGCCGTCGGTGATCCAACGCGCCGTGTTCGCCTCCTGGACGGCATAGGCGAGATCGGGATCCATGAGGCCGTACGTCTGGCTGATGGGTGCGATCGCACGGCCGGCCGTGCGGGCGTCGTACAGCGCGGCTGCTGCCTTCTTCACTTCAGCGTCGCGACTCATGCGAGCTTGTGTCCCCAGATGCTGGGCCGGTCGTAGTAGCCGACCCGCCACGTCGTGTCGTCGACGGCGATACCGCCGCAGCCGTACTCTATGGCGAAGCCCGCCGGCGACTGGACGTAGAACGAGACCATCTGGTCGTTGGTGTGCTTCCCGAGCGACGCGACGATCTTCATCTGCGCCGCCTGACAGCGGTCGAGCGCGAACCCGACGTCGTCCAGGGTCGCGACCTCGAGCATGATGTGGTGGACTCGCTTGGGAAGCGGCGCGGGGATCAGCGCCACGGTGTGGTGGCGCGGATTGCAGTGCAGGAACTCCATCGTCACGGGGCCCATCAGGATCCGGTCCGAGATGCGGAATCCGAGCACGTCGCAGTAGAACTCACGGAATCGCTCGATCTCCGGCGCCGATATGACGATGTGTCCAAGACCCTGCTCGCCCGTCACGAATCCCGACGTGCCGACGGGGGAGCGGAACGGAACGTCCCCACGGTCCATGAGCCCGCAGTAGAGCTCGATCGCGAGACCGCCAGGATCTTTGGTCCTCACGAGTTCGATCACGCCGCGGCTCTTCAAGAGCTCGCCGTCCGCCCGTTCTACTGGATGGCCGGCCGCGGCGATGCGTTGTTCGAGCTCACGCAGTTCTCCGCTGGTCGCAACCTCGAAGCCCACATAGGCGAGATCGTCCTCGGGGCCTTCGTGCAATGCGACGCGCCAGTCGCGGGAATCGATCCGCACCCGATCCTTCGAGCTCCCGGGCATCAGCCCGAGGACATCGCAGGCAAAGCCGCGCCAGGCTTCGGGGTCGGACACACTGAGGCCCAGATATCCCAACGCCGAGATGCTCACCGCTTACCTCCCTCGGCGAATCGTTCCGCCAGATCGGTGCCGCCCGCCGGCGATGCGAAGCCACGGATGCCGACTCCGCCGTCGAAGTTGAGGACCGCACCGGTGGCGGGCGCCGACTCGGCGCGGCTCGCGAAGAAGACGTAGGCCGACGCGTACTCTTCCGGGGTCGGGAGACGGCCGATGGGCAGGAGCGGTCCGAAGCGAGACGGCATCTCCAGGCTGCCGATGGACCTCGAGTCCATCCCCAGTGACGCGGGACCGCGAAGGTCCGTGTGAATCCCGCCCGGTGCGACGCCGTTTACGCGAACCGACGGGGCAAGTTCGAAGGCGAGCTGCCGCACGAGTCCAACCAGCGCGTGCTTGCTCGAGGTGTACAGAACCCCGCCGCCGTTCGGGTAGAAACCTGCATTCGAGATCGTGACCAGGAGCGTTCCCTTGCTACGCACGAGCTCCGGAAGCGCCGCCTTGGCCAAAAGGATCGGGCCCTTCAGGTTGACGCCCATCAGCTCGTCGAACGCCTCGTCGATCCTCTCGTCGGGCAGATCGGCGACGTGCATCGAGTAGTCCCAGATTCCTGCATTGGCGATCACGCAGTCGAGGCGACCGAACGCCTCGACGCAGCGTCGGACCGCCTGCTGGTTCGATGCGAGCGATCGGACGTCGCCGGCGATGCTCGTGACTCGCTCGCCGTGATCGTTGGCGAGAGCCTCGAGTCCGTGTCTGGAACGATCGAGTACGGCGATGCGAGCGCCTTCCTTCACGAACCGATCGACGATCGCACGGCCGAGCCCGGACGCACCGCCCGTGATGAGCGATACCTGTCCGTCCAAGCGGCCGTGCGCGCCGGGAGTCACCGCGACGCCCCAGTCGCGTCCGGCATAGCGGACAGATGCTGCCGCACGCAGCCCGCGACACGTTCGGTGCGGGGAAAGCGAGTCGCCGCATGATCCGCGCCGGACGCCATACCCGGTGACTAGCAGCGGCGGCGGCGCGCTGTCAAGCCTTATTATGCGTAGTACGTGATACTTATAGGCAGTATATTGCCTAGTCGGCCGGACTCCGTCGCGCGCGATTTCGCGATGCCGCTCGCCGCGACCGCCGATCGGCGGACATCGGGGCGTCAAGGCCGAGGCGGCCCAGGATCGCCTGTACGCTTCCTTCGAGACCGAGACGTGACGTGTCGACGCGTACACGCGCACGGCGGTAGAGCGGCTCGCGCGCCGCGATGAGGCGGCGCAACTCGGACTTCGCTCCGGGTAGGTCGGTCATCGGGCGCGGCTGTCCCTGCCGTATCACTCGGCTCCAATGGTCCTTGGCGCTCGCGCGCAGCCACACGGTGAGGCTTCGCTCTTCGAGGAGCTGCAGGGCCGGCGGGTTCGTGACGATACCGCCGCCGGCGGCGAGAACGGCCCCCCGGCCCTGGGACAGAATACGACGAAGCGCGTCCACTTCGAGACGGCGGTAGTACGATTCGCCGTGGAGCGCGAATATTTCGGCGAGCGACAGCCCCGCCTCGGTTTCGACCTCATGGTCGAGCTCCAGGAACGCGACGCCGAGCCGGTCGGCCAGCCGCGCTCCGACGGCGCTCTTGCCGGCGCCTCGAATGCCGAGGAGCGCGATGACGGTGGGACGGTCGTCTCCCTTCGCTACCTTAGCCTCCGCGTCCGCGAGGAGTGCGGCGGCGCTCGTTTCGAGCGCCTGTCCCACGCGCGCGAGGTTCACGACCGAAACGTTGGCCCGGCCCGCTAGCAACTCGGTCACGAACCGGATCGAAAGGCCACTCCGACGAGCCAGCGCGCTGACGCTGAGGCCACGGCTCTCTCGGAGCGTCCGGATGCACTCGCCGAGGGCTCGGAGCAGAACGTCCATCGGAGGCACCATACTGCCTGTCCATGCTGGCGCCAAGCACTGTTGTGCCCGTCCCTGGCGCCCACGCGCCGCATGTCCGGAAGTCTTCCGAGGACGCACGCCTCAAGCCATCCGATGCGACGCCTGCCAGAGTCGCTGGCGTAGCGGCATCGGAAACGGTCGGCCCGGATCTGAGGCGACTTAGGGGCATCACTCACGAACGCCGGAAGTCCAGCTTAAGAGACTGACCGTCAGAGCGGACGCTCTCCCACGCGACGACGAAGTCGCCCGATGTCACGGAGGGTTATGAGAGAGTGTGGGGTTCCCCTGGTTTCCGTACAGGTCACGCGGCTATTCGCTGTGAGAACTCCTTCTGCGCTGGCATGTCCGCCTCTGTCATCTTCTAGGAGTGATCATGACCTCGCTCGGTGTGCAGCTCGAGCTTGCGCAAGCTCCGCACGAGCAGGCTCGGTACGTGACGGAAGTCGTTCTCGGGCCCGAACTCGATGTGCTTGGTGCGCGCCAGTAGCGCCTCGAGCGCGATGCGCGTCTCGGCTCGTCCGAGTGCGGCGCCGAGGCAGTGATGAATGCCGTAGCCGAACGAAAAGTGCAGATTCGTCTTGGAAAAACGATCGAGATCGAACTGGTCAGCCGCTGGATACTCACCGTCGTCTCGATTTGCCGATGCCCAGAGCAGCATGACACGGCTGCCGCTCGGTAGGGGTCGACCGACAACCTCGGTATCCTTCTTCACGAGGCGGAAGTGGCCCTTGATCGGTGTCTCCAGTCGCAGTGTTTCCTCGATGAAGGCTGGGATCCGCTCCGGGTGCTCCCGCAGCACCTCCTGCATTCCCCGCGTCTGCAGCATGCGCATGACCGCCGAGCCGATCAGGCTGGTCGTGGTCTCGTTCCCGGCCGTGATGAGCTGCGCGACGATCGAAATGAGCTCGCCGTTGCTCAAGGACTCACTGTCGGACTCGGATGCCCGCACCAAGTCACTGATGACGCCCTCGGATGGATTCTGCTTTGCGAGATCGAGCTGCATAGCGATGTACTCGACCATCTTCGTCATCTCGAGCCCATCGGCCACCACCTCCTCGGCGCTGCGCAAACCACTCAGCACACCGATGGCAAGGTCGGACCATTTCTTCAGTTTTGGAAGATCCTCCATAGGCAAGCCGAGGAGTCGAACGATCATGGTCATCGGCAACGGGATCGCGAAGTCCTTGACCCACTCGCAGCTGCCGCGAGCAAGAAGAGGATCGAGCAGTTGATTGACGAGGTTGCGGATGTCTTCCTCCATGCTCGCCACGTTCCGCATGCTGAACGCACGGTTGCTGACTCGACGCTGCCGCGTGTGTGCCGGTGGATCTGCCACGGCCAAGGCGTCCGCCGGAGCATCGGGACCGCCGGCGGTCATACCCGCCACGTTCAAGAGCTGCGGCGAGACGTGCGACTGATCTGCCATCAGAATGGCGACGAGGTTCGAAGAGAACGTCTCGATGTCCATGACGGCTCTCTTGACGTCCTCGTGGCGGCTGATCAGGTAGTACGCCTTGTTGGGTAACTCGTAGAGCGGAGCTTCCCGCCTCAGCGCTGCGAAAAACGCGTACGGGTTCTCGATGACCTCGGGATCGAAAGGGTCGAATTCGGCGAGAGACTTCATAATGTGACCATCAGTTCGCGGTTTGTTCCCGTGGTTTTCGTACAGGTCACGCCGCTAATTTGCGCCTGGTACTCCTTCGGCGCGAGATAGCCGAGCGCCGAGTGCGGCCGCTCGTTGTGGTAACGATCGAGCCAGTTCGCGATGACACGGAAGGCGTGATCGCGATCGCCGAAGCGCTGAAGCCAGACACACTCCTGCTTCAGGGTCAGGAAGAAGCGTTCGATCATCCCGTTCTGCTCGGGGCTATACGGGGTGATGTACTCCTGCTCGAGCCCGTAGCGGCGCACGACGGCCACGAAGACCTTCGCGCCGAACACGAGCCCGTTGTCCGAGCGCAGCGTGAGCGTCTCGTGCCCTTTGGCAATGTTCCGGTCGCGCAGCGCGTCCTCGAGCGCAGCCGCTGCGACGTTCGCGATCCCCGTCCGGGACAGCCGCCAGCCGACGATCGTCCGGTCGCAGCAGTCGATGATCGCCGTCAGGTGACACCAGCCGTCCCGGCCGCAGAAGAGATGCGTCGTGTCGATCGCCCAGCGTTCGTTCGGCCGGCTGGTTCGGGACACCCAGCCCTGGACTCGTGGGCGCTGGCCCTGCGGCCGTTGCTGGACCTGCCAGCCGTTCACCTTGAGAATCCGATGCACCTTCTTGCGGTTGACCGGGCCCTCCGACGTCCGCCGGACCCGGGCGGTGATCATGCGCAGCCCGGCCGCGGGCTCGGCCTCGATCATCGTCCGGATGCTGGCCACCAGCGCCGCATCGAGCACCGGCGTCCGCGGCCCCGCCACCGTCGGCCGATAGTAGAACGTCGAGCGCGGCACGCCGAACCACCGGCAGAGCTGCGCAATCGACACCGCCTTCCCCTCCGCTCGCATCAGGCCCTGCACCGTCAGAAGGCTTTCTCGGGTTTCCCGGTCAGGGCGTCCAGTTTTTTTCGGGCGTCCAGCTCCAGGACGAGTTCGCCCACCTTGGCGCGCAGCTCGCGCACTTCGCGCTCGTGGACGGCCTGCTCATCCTCGCTGCGGGCCTTCAGGCTCCGCTCGCCCCCCTGCACGAACGTCTCCATCCAGGCCTCGACCTCGGACTGCTTGAGGTCGTGCTCGCGGCACGCATCGACGAGCTTCACCTCGCCCTTGATCAACTGCAGCAGCAGCTCGACCTTCCGCTTGGCCGTCCACCGCTGAAACTCTTTCTCCATCGGTCCCTCCGTCCGGACTGGGTGCAGTACCCTGTCCAGTCTCAGAGGGGAACCACCTCAAGGAGACGAGCGAGCCGCCCTTGTCGCGGGACAGGATGGCGAAGGCCCTCGGGCGGCCGCTCAGCCACGCCGAGTACGCGGAGAGGCGAGCGCTAGTGAAGTGCGAACGGAAGCCCCTGCCC
>JBKOVG010000070.1:0-3478 GCA_046723845.1 Candidatus Methylomirabilota bacterium
TCATCGAGCAGATCCTCACCCCCGAGGACGACGAGCTGACGCCGACCATGAAGCTCAAGCGCACGTTCGTCAACGTCAAGTACAAGGACGTCATCGACACCATGTACGTGGATGGGTAACCCCACCGCAAAGGAGCCCACATGAAGAAGACACTGGGAACAGTCGTTCTCATCGCCGCCCTCGCCCTCGCCGGCCTGGCCCTGGCCGAGACGCGCGGGGTCACCCCTACCGAGATCGTGCTCGGCATGCACACCGATCTCTCCGGCCCCGCCGCCACCTACGGCGTCTCCTCGTCGAACGCGGTGAAGATGCGCTTCGACGAGGTGAACGAAAAGGGCGGCATCCACGGGCGCAAGATCAAGCTCATCGTGGAGGACACCCAGTACCAGGTGCCGCGCGCCGTGCAGGCGGGGGCCAAGCTCATCAACCGCGACAAGATCTTCGCCATGGTGGCCGGCCTCGGCACCCCCATGAACAACGCGCTGTTCAAGGACCAGATCGAGGCGGGGGTGCCCAACCTCTTCCCGCTCTCCGCCGCCCGCTCGATGTTCGAGCCTTTCAGCAAGTTCAAGTTCTACGGCGCCGCCACCTATGTCGACCAGGTACGGGCCGGCATCAACTACTTCGTTACCAAGAAGGGCAAGAAGGTCGTGTGCGCCATGTATCAGGACACCGACTTCGGCAAGGAGGTCTTCGACGGCGTCCAGCTCCAGGCCGAGAAGATGAAGATCAAGCTCGCCGAGACCACCACCCACAAGCCGACGGACCAGGACTTCACCGCACAGATCACCAAGCTCAAGTCGGCGGGCTGCGACCTCGTGGTGATGGGCACCATCGTGCGCGACTCCATCGTGCCGTACGCCACCGCGCGCAAGATCGGCTGGACCGACGTGGACTTCCTCGGCTCGGCGGCGACCTACGACCTGGTGGTGGCGGCCGCCCAGGGCGGCGTGACGGAAGGCCTCTACGCCATGGGCCTCACCGACATGCCCTATCGGGACACGCTGAGCCCCACCGCCCAGGCCTGGTTCGATCGCTACAAGGACCGCTACAAGATCGAGCCGAACATCGGCGCCGTCTACGGCCACGTGGCCGCCGACCTCACCGTGGTCGCCCTCGAGAAGGCGAGCAAGGACCTGACCCTCGACAGCTTCATCAAGGGCATGGAGTCGATCAAGGGCTACAAGGACATCTTCAACGGACCCGAGGTGAGCTTCGCCCCCGACAAGCACCAGGGCGCCAACTCCTCCTTCCTCGCCGTGGTGAAGGGCGGGCGCTGGGTGCGCGTCACCGATCCCCTCTCCTTCTGATCCGAGACGTCCTCACGCTGCCGGGGCGCCCGGCCGGTCGAGCCGGGCGCCGCGCGGCAGCACTGCCCCGATCACAGCGGAACGACTCTCGGAGGCCCGATCGCGCTACTTCAGCTTGGCCCCTCGCTCCGTCACGGTGTCGAGCAGCCGCTCCACTTCCCGGTTGATCTGCTCCACGTCGGCGGGAACGAATCCGCCGGCCGCGTAGTGTCCGGTGACGGAGTCGGGATTGATGGGCACCGTGCGCACGTCGCGGATGTAGCGGGCGGCCTCCAGCGCCTCCCACTCCGGATTCAGCAGGTCCTTCGTCCCCGTCATGATGAGGGTCTTGGCCTTGATGGCCCGCAGCGCCTTCACGTAGTCGCCGTTCATGCCCGGCGTGGTGCTCACGTCGTGGGTCTCGTACGCCCACGTCTGGTAGATGTAGTCGTTGGCGTCGAAGAGCGCCATCTGCGCGTCTTCCTGGGCCTTGAGTGGTGATTGCCCGACAGCGCCGTCAACATGAGGATGGCGTTCGACTTCTTCGCGTTGAGGGTGCCGTGGGTCACGTAGGAAATGGCGAAGTCCTTGATCATTTGGCCGTTCTCCAGGCGAAGATCGCCCATCTGATAGAGCTGATGCGGCGGATCGCCGGGCCGGTGCGCGGAAGCGACCCCGGCGACGATGCCTAGCAAGGCACACCACGTGCTGAGGAGGACGGTGAGGCGACGCATCGAAGATCTCCGCGTTGAGGTGAGGGAGCCGCGAGTCCGCCAATCCTGCCAGATCGACCGGGGAAGATCAATGCGCCATCCGGCGGACTGGCTGCCGTGCGCGGTCTGGGCTATGCTCGGAGCCCGATGTCGGAGGCGCCGGCGGCGCCGCGGATCACCACCACGACCTGAGAGGAGCCGGATATGCCCGCCATACTCGAAAAGGCCACCCCGTCCTCGCTCGACCTCGACCCCAAGGCGCTGGAGCGCCTACACGAGACGATCACGCGGCACGTGGCGGAGGGACGTTATCCGGGCGCCCAGTACGCGGTGGCGCGTCACGGTAAACTCGCCGTCGCCTCCACCATCGGCGACGCGCGCACCGATCCCACGCGAGTGACCGCGACGGACGATACGCTCTGGCTCCTCTACTCCAACACCAAGGTGCTCACCGCCTGCGCGGTCTGGCTCCTCGCCGAGCGCGGGGCGCTCCTCTTCAGCGACACGGTGGCGCAGCACCTGCCCGGCTTCGAGCAGAACGCCAAGGGCGACATCACCATCACCCAGCTCCTGAGCCACCAGGGCGGCTTCCCCAACGCGGATGTGCCCAAGGCGGCGTGGGTGGACCACGAGCTCCTGCGCCGGAGCGTGTGCGCCTTCACCCTCGAGTGGACGCCCGGCTCGCGCGTGCACTACCACGGCCGCGCCGCGCACTGGGTCGCCGCGGCCATGATCGAGGCGCTGACCAAGGGTGACTACCGCGACTTCATTCGCAGCGAGATCACCGAGCCGCTCGGCATCGCCGACGAGTGCTTCGTGGGACTGCCCGACGCCCAGCACGCGCGCGCCGTGGACATGCACGAGCCCTCCCCGGCCGGCTCGCGCCAGGTCACCCGCACGGAGGAGAACAACCCGCAATTCCGGCGTGCGGGCACGCCGGGGGGCGGCGGCTATGCCACCGCGCGGGCCATGGCCGCCTTCTATCAGATGATGGCCCACGGGGGCACCCTCAACGGCGTGCGCCTCCTCTCCCCGCGCATGGTCAGCTACGTCACCCGCAACGTCACCGGCGACCGCGTGGACGGCTACATGGGCATGCCCATGCACCGCGGGCTCGGCCCTCACTCGCGCGGCACAACCGATACCATCCGCGGCCTGGGCGCGCTCGCCTCCCCGCGCGTGTTCGGTCACGGCGGCGTCGGCTCTTCGTATTGCTGGGCCGACCCGGACTCGGGCATGTCCTTCGCGTACCTGACGAACAGTCGCGTGCCCGATCCCTGGCACTGCGCGCGCCTCGACCAGGTCTCGAGCCTCGTCCACAGCGCCATCCGCTAGCTTGGATCACTCATGAGTGCCGCACGTGCAATCGGGGCGGGTGGCGGCGGGGGCGGGGGAGCGCTCCGGCGGAGTGGGACCCCCTCGTCCTGTGCGCAGCCGCAGGGCTGCGATTCAGGCGAGTGGGTGACGCAGCTGGAG
>JBKOVG010000248.1:0-24379 GCA_046723845.1 Candidatus Methylomirabilota bacterium
GTTCAGAGGTCTCAGCAATCCCGGGTTGATGAGCACCACAAGACCGGTAAGGGCGCTGAGCGGCAGTAGCCATAGATAGGCATGACCGCCCCGGAAGTAACTGATTACGGCAAGGGCGGCGAACAGGGCAGTGAAGACCAGCCCAAAGTGGCGATCCGACGGCGGAATGGTTGTCATTGGACTCTCACACTATCCAGACGGTCGTCTCTTGGTAGCATGAAAATGTCAGAACGGCAAACGCCCTTCCCCTGATGGCGCACCAGAAGCCCGACGGAAGCTCCTTCGCGGCGGAACACACCGCCCCCGACTCCAGCAAATAGCTACTTCAGGAGCAGAGCTACCTCTTCGATGGGCCCATGCGCCCGGCTTGCGCCCGGAGTCAGACCGTCCAGGTGCGAGACGGCGGTGCGGAGGTGATCCGGGGGCGAGGTGCGAGTATCGGCATGGTCATGCTCAGGGACGCGTGCCCGAGAAGCTCCTGAAGCTCCTAGACGCGGTCTGAGCATCGGATGGCGCCCTCGGCGCTGACGCTGCCGACCGCAGTGGTCAGCTCCCCGATAGGCGACACCGAAGGAGCCGCCGCCGACTTCGCCGCGGCGAGTAGGATCTCATCGAAGGTCGCCGAGGAGTACACGGCCCTCGGAGTTCGCCCGTGAGCAGCATCACCGGCTCGGGTGAGCCCATACGGAGGAATGCCATGCGAAAGCTCGTGGGTATCGCGGTCTCGTGCATCGTCGGCCTCGCCGTTGCCATCACGCTCCCGTTTCTGCCCGCGCACCCGTCCAGCGCCGAGGGGAGCGCGGCAAAATTTCTCGCCGCCCCCGCTTCCGACACCGTATTCCTCCTGGGGCCACTGGATGGGCTAGGGGGCGACGGCAGGGTCGTCCGGTGCAAGGACGACGGGAGCGACTAGCGGTGCGCGGAGGTGAAGAACGCCGGCCGCAGCGAATAGCCGCGATCTCAGGCGGCGGCGCTCGGTGCCCTGCCGCGCCCCGCTGGCCTGCAAGGAGAAGAGCTTACCGCGTCGGATCGACCGCGCTCCTCCCCGCGTGGAGCGATCCCTCCTGAAAGATCACGCTCTTCAGCGGGGCAAGCCGTGGGTGCGCCCGTGGCATTTCCCTTGCTCGACCCGTAGGTCCGACGAGATGTGCGGACTTCCAGCACGAGGAGGGCCTGCCATGATGACCATCGTGACCACCGTACGGCTCAAGGAAGGGGCGGAGCAGGAGTGGGACACCGTGATGCGCGAGCGGCTCGCCGCGGCGAGGAAACAGGCGGGCTGGGTCGGGGGGCAGCTCCTCAGGCCCGAGAGTCAGCGCGATACCCGCATCATCGTAGGGACCTGGCGCACCAAGGAAGACTGGGCGAAGTGGCACGAGGATCCCGAGTTCGCCGAGACCCGCCAGCGCGTCGATGGCCTCTCGCGCGAGGAGCCTCAGCATTCGTGGCACGAGGTGGTCGACGACGTGCGCCGGGCGGGCCCGACGTCCGGACGCACCGGCCCGGGCTCGGCGCGCGGCGCTCGCGCACGCGGTGAAGCTGGACCATCGTGAGGAGCCACTCATGAGAGCGATCTGGACGGGCTCCATCGCCTTCGGTCTCGTCAACATCCCGATCGAGCTGCATCGGGCCCTGCGCGAGACGCGACCGCATTTCCGGCTCCTGCACGCCAAGGACAAGTCGCCCGTGCGCTTCGACCGGGTGTGCGAGCGCGAGGACCGGTCGGTGGCCTGGAGCGAGGTGGTCAAGGGCTACGAGTACACGAAGGGGAAGTTCGTGGTCCTCACTCCTGAGGACCTGAAGCGGGCAGCGCTGGAGAAGACACACACGTTCGACATCCTCCACTTCGTTCCTGGCACTGACATCGACGATCGCTTCTTCGAGACGCCCTACTACGCCATGCCGGCCAAGGGAGGGGAGCGCGCCTATGTCGTCCTTCGCGAAGCTCTTCGACAGGCCGGGAAGACCGCCGTGGGCAAGATCATGCTGCGCGAGACCCAGCACCTGGCGGCCCTCGAAACCATCGGGGACGCGCTCGTGCTGACCATGATGCGCTTTCCCGACGAGCTCGCCGATCTGTCGGACTTCCGGTTTCCGTCCGCCGGCGGGCAGCGTCCGAAGGAAGCGCAGATGGCGAAGGCGCTCATCGACCAGCTGAGCGCCAAATGGTCGCCTGGGAACTACAAGGATGGCTATCAGGCCAATCTCCTGCGGCTGATCCGCGCGAAGCTCAAGGGCACGTCGCCGCGACTCAAGGAGGAGGCCCCGGCGCACGAAGGCAAGGTAGTCGACCTGATGGAGCGTCTGCAGCAGAGCCTGGCGGGCAAGCGCGGCGCCACGGCAGCTCACGGGCGGCGGGAGTCGCGTCGGCCGCCGAAGACAGCTCGAAAGGGCGGATCGAGAAAGATCGCCTGACGCCCGCCCGCGGCTCGGAATGCCCGCGCCTCTCCGAGCCGATGCTACAGTTGTGCTGCCGTGAGTCGCCTCGCCGCTTCCACTGTTCGCGTGGAACGATGTCCACCACGCTGCTCTGACCCTGCTCTCTCGAGGCGCGTCTTTACCGAGGCGGCGATCTCGAGGTTGATCTCCATGTGGCCGCCGCCGCGCGGACTGATGGGCGTGCTCGCGTAGATCACGAGCTTGCCGGCCTGGCGCTGCGACTGGATATCCTGGCGAATGGTCTGGAGGCAGCTAGCGATGGCGCCATCGAAGGCGGGATCCGCGAAGAACTTCATGCCCGCCGACGTCGTTACAACTATTTTGGGAGGCTCGCACTGCGCGCGGGCGGCACCGCTCGCGAGGGGCCCGAGCGAGAGGAGGAGCACCAGGGAGCCGAACGTATTCCGCATGTCACGCGCCTCCGGAGGGATCGTTGGTGGGCGAGCGCAACGGCTTCGAGCGACGAGCGTCAAGCCCTCCACGCGCCCGCGCCTTCAGGTAGGCTAGAGGCGATGGCGACAGGCGGCCGGTCATCGCTCCGCGCGGCGCTCCAGGTCGGCCGGCGCGTCTACCTGCGGCGACCCACCGCGCGCGACGAGAGTGAGTACGTCGCCCTGCGTCGCCGGAGCGCGACCTTCCTCCGCCGCTGGGAGCCGGCGCCCCCGCGCGGCAAGACGCCCCGGCGCCTCTTCACGGAGTGGCTGGAGAGCGCCCAGGGCGGCCGGCATGAGAAGCTCCTGATCTGTCGGAAGGGTGACGGCGCGATCCTGGGCGCCGTCAACCTGAACGAGATCATCCGCGGGCCGGCCCAGTGCGCCTTCCTCGGCTACTGGATCGGCGTCGCCCACGCGCGGCAGGGCTACATGACCGAAGCGCTCTCGCTCGCCCTCCGCCACGCCTTCGGGCCGCTTCGTCTCCATCGCGTGGAGGCCAACATCCTGCCCGTGAACGTTCCGTCCCTCGCCCTGGTGCGGCGCGCGGGCTTTCATTGCGAGGGCTACTCGCCCGGCTATCTCAAGATCGACGGCCGCTGGGAGGACCACGAGCGCTGGGCCCTCGTGGCGGATCGCTGGCGGCAGAGACGTGAGAAGATGGGCCGCGGAGTCAGGGGATCCCAGCCGCGAGCCATCAGGAGCCAGCCATGAGCGTGAACGAGTCGATCCGGGGACGCGCCGTCGTCGTGCAACCCGGGGAGGGGCCGTCCTACTGGCAGCCCGTCCCCGCCAACGGCCATGCCGATCCCGCGCTGTATCCCGCGCGCACGGGCTTCGACGGCCTCTCCATGGGCTTCCAGAGCGTGGCGCCCGGCGGGCGCATCCGCGAGCACTCGCACGGCGAGCAGGTGGAGCTGCAGATCTGCTTCCGCGGGCGCGGGCGGGTCATGGTCGACGGCGCCGAGCACCGGCTGGCGCCGGGCACCGCGTGCTTCCTCGGCTATGACGTCAAGCATGAGATCATCAACGAGGGTCCCGACGATCTCGTGATGCTCTGGATCGTCTCCCCGCCGGGCCTCGAGAAGTTCTTCGAGGCCATCGGCCGGCCCCGGGAGGCGGGGGCGCCCGCGCCAGCGCCCTTCGAGCGGCCGCTCGACGTGGTCGAGATCGAGCGCCGGCTCGGGATGAACGACACCGTCCGCTGAGGGACCACGCGCCGGTCTTCCTCACGGGAATGGTCGGCGCTGGTGTAGGCTAGTCGCGTCGGGAGCCTCGATCGTCTCGGGAATCGGGAGGACGTCATGAAGCTCCGTATCGTGTCGGCAGCCCTCGCGGCCCTGCTCGGCCTGCTGAGCGCGCCCGCCGGGGCGTACTGGGGCGGCGTCAAGAGCATCTCGGACAAGGTCGACGCCCTCATCACCATCGAGGCGCTTCCCCTCAACGCCGAGGTGCGGCTGAACGGCGCCCGGCTCGGCACCGCGCTGGAGATCGCCAACCAAGGCCTGGCCGTCTACGGGCAGCGCGCCTACACGGTGACGATCACGGCGCCCGGCTTCATCCCCCGTACGCTGACCGTGGTCACCAACTCCATGATGCCCCAGCGGGTCTTCGTCGACCTGGTGCCCATCCGCACGCCCTGATCGCGTCCAGCTCCAGTCCGGTCAGCCGGACCGGCGCCCATGCCCTGCGCGCGGCATGCGGCGCCTTCGTGGTGATCCTCACCCTCGCTGCGTTTCTCGGAGTCCTCCAGAGCGGGTTCGTCAACTGGGATGATCCGGCGAACTTCCTCGACAACCCACGTTACCGCGGCCTCGGCCCGGCGCAGCTCGCGTGGATGTTCACCACCTTCCACATGGGGCACTACATTCCGCTGACCTGGCTCACTCTCGGCGCCGACTATCTGCTGTGGGGCATGAACCCGCGCGGCTATCACCTCACGAGCCTGCTCTTCCACGCCGCCACCGCCCTCGGCTTCTACCTGGTCGCCTACCGGCTGCTCGCCCGCATCCTGCCCGCGCGCGCCACCACGGCCCAGCTCATCCTGGGCGCTCTCGCCGCCGCGCTCTTCTTCTCCGTGCATCCGCTCCGCGTCGAGTCGGTCGCGTGGGTGACCGAGCGCCGCGACGTGGTCTCAGGATTCTTCTTCATGCTCACCTTGCTCGCCTGGCTCAAGTACGTCGACGCCGTGCGTGCGCGAGTCCGGCGGGCCTGGTACGTGAGCTCGATCCTCCTCTTCGCCTGCGCGCTGCTCTCGAAGGCGCTCACGGTGGGGCTGCCCGTGGTGCTCCTCGTCCTCGACGTGTATCCGCTCCGGCGCCTCGGTAGCGCGCGCGGCTGGCGAGGGCGGCGCGTGTGGCTCGAGAAGGTCCCCTACGTCCTCATGGCCGCGGTGACCGGGCTCGTAGCCCTCGCGGCCACCCCTGCATCTGCGAAGGCGAGCCTGGAGGCGATGGGCCCCGGCCCGCGCGCGCTCGTGTCCGTCTACGGTCTCGCCTTCTACGTGGCCAAGACCGTCGTCCCTCTCCGGCTCTCCCCGCTCTACGCGTACGTGACGGGCGTGAGCTGGACCATCATCGGCGGCGTCCTCGCCGGCGTGCTTCTAGTGGTGGCGATGCGCCGACGCTGGCCCGCCGTGGCCGCGGCCGGCGTCGTCTACGTCACGCTGCTCCTGCCCACCCTCGGCCTCTTCGCCACCGGCCCGCAGGTGGTGGCCGATCGCTACACCTATCTGGCCTGTCTCGGCTGGGCCCTCGTGGTGGGCGGCGCCGTCGCGTGGCCGTGGGCCGGCGCGCGACCGGTGCGGCTGGTGGCGGCGTGCGCGCTCGTCGTTTTCGTGGTGCTGACGGCGCTACAGGTGAGGGTGTGGCGCAACTCCATCACGCTGTGGAGCCACGCCGTGGCGCTGGAGCCGGACAATCGCTTCGCGCGGATCAACCTGGGCGCGGCCTATGCCGAGGAAGGGCGCACCCCGGAGGCCATCGAGCAGTACCGTGAGGTGCTCCGGCTCTCCCGCGACAAGGCGCCTTGGTACGAGGTGCTCGGCTGGCTCTATGCGAGTCGCGGGAGCGTGGCGGAGGCCTTGCCGCTCCTCGTCGAGTCGCTGCGGCTCGATCCCGGACGCCCCGGCGCCTGCGCCAACGCCCGCGAGGCCGTGCGCCTGCTCAACGTGCCTCCGCCGCCCGAGCTCGCCGCCTGCCCCAAGCCGTCCTAGTCGTCCGACGCACGAGGCAGGGGCTCAAAAAGGTCCTAATCCGAGGGCGCCAACGAGGCAGATGGGCCTTGTTCAGTCACCGCCTAGAGGCGCGCGAGGGCCGCTCCCATCCGCTCCAGGCCCTGAGTGAGCAGGGCACGCGGGCAGCCGAAGTTAAGCCGCACGAAACCGTCGCCCCCGCGTCCGAAGGTGACGCCGTTGGTGAAGGCCACGCGTCCGGAGTCCAGGAAGAAGGTGAAGGGATCGTTGTTCGGCATCCCCGCCTTCCGGCAGTCGAGCCAGGCGAGGTAGGTGCCCTCGGGGACGCCCATCTCAACGCCGCGGAACTGGCTCCGCACGTACTGCACGAGGAAGTCGCGATTGCTCTCGAGGTAGCGCAGGAGGTCCTCGAGCCACGGCTGCCCGTCCCGGTACGCGGCGAGCATCGCGGTGTAGCCCAGGATGTTGACGGCCTGCACCATGTCCGCGCGCGCCGCAATGAACCGATCGCGGAGGGCGCGATTCGGGATCACGCCGAGCGAGCACTTGAGTCCGGCCAGGTTGTAGGTCTTGCTTGGGGCGAGGAGGGTGACCGTGCGCGCCTCGATCTCCGGATCGAGCGAGGCGATGGGGACGTGGCGGTAGCCCGAGTACACGAGATCGCCGTGCACCTCGTCCGCGCAGATGATGAGATTGTGGCGGAGACAGATCTCCGCCATCCGTGTCAGTTCCTCCTTCGTGAAGACCCGGCCCACCGGGTTGTGGGGATTGCAGAGGACGAACATGCGCGTGCGCGAGGTGATGGCGCGCTCGAAGGCCTCGAAGTCGATGGTATAGCGCCCGTCCTCGCCCCGGACGAGGCTCGCGCCGTCGCGTGACATGCCCACGTTGTCGGGCAGGCGGAGGATGGGCGGATACACGGGCAGGCACATGAGCACGCCGTCGCCCGGCCCGCCGAAGGCGCGGCACGCGGTGTTGAAGCCGGGGATCACGCCGGGCAGGAGCACCATGGCCTCGGGCTCGACCGACCACCCGAAGCGCTTCTTGAAGCGTTCCTGCATCACCTGGTGGAACTCGGGCTGCTCGACGCCGTAGCCGAACACGCGGTGCTCCACGCGCTCGCGGAGCGCTCGCACCACCGGCTCGGGCGAGGCGAAGTCCATGTCGGCGACCCAGAGGGGCAGGACGTCCGCGGGATACTTGTGCCACTTGTTGCTTTCCGTGTTCCGGCGCTCGATGATCCGGTCGAAGTCGTAGGGCATGGCCTGGAAGGATAGACGACGGGCCACGCTGCGGGCAAGCGCGCTCGGAATGCTTGACTCGCGCGCGAAACATGGGCATAAGTGAGGGGTTGCCGCAGCGCGGCGTCGTCGAAGATCCCCACGGATTTAGGAGACTTGCACATGAGCAGAACCCACGACACGCACCGGCGCGCCGTCTGGATCCTCCCGGCGTTCCTGGCCTTGGCTCTCATGGCTGCTCTCGCTGGGACGGCGCTCGTCGCCGCCTGGGCGCAGAGCGCAGCCCCGACCCCGCAGCATCAGGGAGGCGGTGAGGCCAATCTCAAGATCCCCGATCTCGCCCAGGTGAGCTTCGGGGGCCTGACCGGTCGCGCGCTCCTGCAGTGGGGCCTGCTCGTGACCCTCCTCGGCGGGGCCTTCGGCATGGTGATCTATCGCCAACTCAAGAGCCTGCCCGTGCACCAGTCCATGCGCGACATCTCGGAGCTGATCTACGAGACGTGCAAGACGTACCTGGTGACGCAGGGCAAGTTCCTCATGATCCTCTGGGTCTTCATCGCGGTCATCGTGACCTTCTACTTCGGGGCCCTCCAGCACTTCTCGGCTCAGCAGGTCACCATCATCCTCTTCTTCAGCCTGGTCGGCATCGCGGGCAGCTACGGGGTGGCGTGGTTCGGCATGCGGATCAACACGTTCGCCAACTCACGCACCGCCTTCGCGAGTCTCCGCGGCCTGGCCTTCCCCGTGTACGCCATTCCGCTGCGCGCGGGCATGAGCGTGGGGATGCTCCTCATCAGCGTGGAGCTCCTGATCATGCTCTGCATCCTGCTCTACGTGCCGCGCGACTACGCGGGAGCCTGCTTCATCGGGTTCGCCATCGGCGAGTCCCTGGGCGCGTCCGCCCTCCGCATCGCGGGCGGTATCTTCACGAAGATCGCGGATATCGGCTCCGACCTGATGAAGATCGTCTTCAACATCAAGGAGGACGACGCGCGGAACCCCGGGGTCATCGCCGACTGCACGGGCGACAACGCGGGCGACTCTGTCGGCCCCAGCGCGGACGGCTTCGAGACCTACGGGGTCACCGGGGTCGCCCTCATCTCCTTCATCCTGCTCGCGGTGCCCAAGGAAGTGATCCAGGTCCAGCTCCTCGTGTGGATCTTCGTGATGCGCGTCATGATGATCGTGGCGAGCGGAGCCTCGTACTTCATCAACGACGCCCTCGCGCGCGGCCGGTACGCCCAGGCCGCGAGGATGAACTTCGAGCACCCTCTCACCAGCCTGGTGTGGATCACCTCCATCGTGTCGGTGGTGCTGACCTACCTCGTCTCGTGGTGGCTGATCCCGGGGCTGGGCGACGGCACCCTGTGGTGGAAGCTCGCCACCGTGATCACCTGCGGCACCCTCGCCGGCGCCATCATTCCCGAGTTCGTCAAGGTCTTCACCTCGACGGAGTCGGCCCACGTGCGCGAGGTGGTCATCTCCGCACGCGAGGGCGGGGCCTCTCTCGACATCCTCTCCGGGCTGGTGGCGGGCAACTTCAGCGCCTACTGGCTGGGCATCGTGGTGGTGGGGCTCATGGGCACCGCGTACCTGGTGAGCCGCCAGGGCCTGGACGCCCTCATGGTCGCCCCCGCCGTCTTCGCCTTCGGCCTGGTCGCCTTCGGCTTCCTCGGCATGGGACCCGTGACCATCGCGGTGGACTCCTACGGGCCCGTCACCGACAACGCGCAGTCGGTCTTCGAGCTCTCCGTCATCGAGCAGATCCCGGGAATCAAGGGGCAGCTCAAGAAGGACTTCGGCTTCGACGTCAACTTCGAGTCCGCCAAGCACATGCTGGAGGAGAACGACGGGGCGGGCAACACGTTCAAGGCCACCGCCAAGCCCGTCCTCATCGGTACCGCGGTGGTGGGCGCCACCACCATGATCTTCTCGATCATCGTGGTGCTCACCCACGGGCTGACCCAGAACCTGGAGAAGCTCTCCCTCCTCCATCCACCGTTCCTCCTCGGGCTCATCACGGGCGGGGCCATGATCTACTGGTTCACCGGCGCCTCGATCCAGGCGGTGACCACAGGGGCCTACCGCGCCGTGGAGTTCATCAAGGCCAACATCAAGCTGGAGGGCGTGACCAAGGCCTCCGTTACCGATAGCAAGAAGGTGGTGGAGATCTGCACGCAGTACGCCCAGAAGGGCATGTTCAACATCTTCCTCGCCGTGTTCTTCGCCACCCTCGCCTTCGCCTTCCTCGAGCCCTACTTCTTCATCGGCTACCTGATCTCCATCGCCCTGTTCGGTCTCTTCCAGGCTGTGTTCATGGCCAATGCGGGCGGGGCGTGGGACAACGCCAAGAAGGTGGTGGAGGTCGATCTCAAGGAGAAAGGCACCCCGCTCCACGCGGCGGCGGTGGTGGGCGATACGGTGGGGGATCCCTTCAAGGACACCTCCTCGGTGGCCATGAATCCCATCATCAAGTTCACCACGCTCTTCGGCCTTCTCGCCGTGGAGCTGGCGGTATCCCTTACCGCCGAGCGAGGTGCGACCCTGAGCCGGGGCCTCGCGGTGGTGTTCTTTGTCGTGTCCCTGATCTTCGTGTGGCGCTCGTTCTACGCGATGCGCATCAAGCTCGAGAAGGTCCCGGCGGCGGTGCGGGCGTGAACCTGGTCGAGCGGTTTGCGGAGGCGTTCAACCGCCGCGACGTGGACGGCCTGCTCGACTGCTTCACCGCGGAGGCGACCTATCGCGATCTGTTCTACGGGCCCCACGCGGGGCAGGCCGCTTTGCGCGGCATGTTCGAGCGCATGTTCCGCGAGGGCCAGGACTATCACTGGAGCATGGACGTGATCGTCGAGGACGAGCGGCGCGCCGCCGCGGAGTGGACGTTCGGTTACACGGCGTCGGCCGCGGTACCCCGCAGCGAGGGGCGCCGCGTGCGCTTCTCTGGCATGAGCCTCTTCGAGCTCCAGGGCGGGCGCATCCACGCCTATCGCGAGTACGCCAACACGGGGGCGGCCCTCCTCCAGCTCGGCTTCGCTCCCGAGAGCCTCGCCAAGGTGCTCCGCCGCGGCCTGGAGACGGGCTGACCGTTCGCGCCCCGTGCTCCTGAGCGTTCTCGACCAGTCGCCCATCCGCGCAGGCGGGACCGCCGCGGACGCCGTGGCCGAGACCCTGGAGCTCGCCCAGGCCTGCGAGCGGTGGGGCTATCACCGCTACTGGCTGGCCGAGCATCACGCGAGCCGCGGCCTCGCGGGCTCCACGCCCGAAGTGCTCATCGCGCACGTGGCCGCCCACACCTCGCGCATCCGGGTCGGCTCCGGCGGGGTGATGCTGAGCCACTACAGCGCCCTCAAGGTCGCGGAGAACTTCCGCATGCTCGAGACGCTCCACCCCGGACGCATCGATCTGGGCATCGGGCGCGCCCCGGGAAGCGATCAGCGGACGGCGCGCGCGCTCGCCCACGGTCCGGGCGCCCTCGGCATCGAGCATTTCCCCTCGCAGGTCAGCGATCTCCTCGGCTATCTCCGGGGCCAGCTTCCCGAGGGGCATCCCTTCCGAGGCATCCGGGCCATGCCCGACGGACCGACCATGCCCGAGTTCTGGATACTCGGCTCGAGCCTCGACGGGGCAACGATCGCCGCGCACTTCGGCGCCGCGTTTTCCTTCGCGCACTTCATCACCGCCGAGGGCGGCGTCCTCGCCACCCGCACCTACGTGGAGGGCTTCCGTCCCGGGGTTCTCCCCGCTCCGCGAACCGCGGTGGCCGTCTTCGCTCTCGCCGCCGACACCGAGGCCGAGGCGAAGCGGCTCGTCCGGAGCCGCGATCTCTGGATCGTGCGCCTCTACACGGGACGACCCGGGGCCTTTCCCTCGGTGGAGGAAGCGGAAGCCTATCCCTACACGCCACAAGAGGCCGCCATCGCCGAACACGGCCGGCGCCGCACCATCGCGGGCGATCCCGAGCAGGTGCGCGAGCGGCTCCTCGCTCTCGCCCAGGAATACAGCGCGGAGGAGATCATGGTGGTGACCATCACCCACGACTTCAAGGCGCGGCTCCGGTCGTATCAGCTCCTCGCCGAGGTCTTCGGCCGTGCGGGACGCGGGGCGGAGGCGCCCGCGACCCAGTGATACGATGCGCGAGGGAATGACGCGCTCATGACCGAGCCTTCCGTGCCCGTACCGTCACTCGATCCCCCCGACGTGGACGCCGTGATCCAGGCGGTGCGCTTCGAGCTCTACCGCGAGAACATCTACGGCGCCCTGGAGATCCTCGACGCCGCGCAGGCCGCCCGTCCGCACCCGCGCTACGTGGAGCAGTCCGCGCGGATCCGCTCCTGGCTCGGCCATCTGGCGAGCCGCGAGGACTACGTCGCCGCACAGGAGCAGCAATACCGGGGGCTGCGCTGGAAGATGGGGCTCAAGCTCCTGGAAAAGCAGCTCCGCATGCTCTCGGGCAAGAAGACCCGCAAGATGATCGAGCGGCGCGGCCGCGATCCGGAGTTCCAGGAGCTCGAGCGCGAGGTGGCGGCGGTCAAGCCGCGGCGCGTGCTCGACGCGGGCAGCGGCGAGGGCGGGGTGGCCATGGCGCTGTGCGCGCGGCATCCCGAGCTCAGCGTGGACGGCGTCGAGGTGTCGTCCACCAACGTCAAGATCGCCCGACGGCTCAATCGCTGGCGCTCCGCGACGTTTCGGCAAGGGCTGGCGGAAGAAGTGCACGAATACTTCGAGTCCGGCCGCTTCGACCTCGCCTATTCCTTCGCCGTGCTCGAGCACGTGCGCGACGTGGATGCCACCGTGCGCTCCATCATGACGGTGCTGCGCCCCGGCGGCCGCTTCTGCTTCGTGGTGCCCATGCACGAGTTCCGCGTCAAAGGTCCGATTCCGGACTATGCCCCCGTCCACGGCTACGCCGATCACTGCCGTGTCTTCAGCGAGGCCGATCTCCACAAGCGCTGGGGCGACGCGCCGGGGTTCCGCGTGGTGAAGATACCGGGCGCGTGGAAGCATGGGGAGATCCCGGACTGCTTCGAGCCGGTGGAGTTCGGCTCCTTCTTCGTCTCGTTCGCCAAGGCCTAGTCCGGCCGCCGGGGCCTCGCCCCCTCCGCTTCCGCCCAAGGCGCCTCGTCCCCCCTGCCAGTTTTCGTCGCCCCCGTCGCCCGCGTTCGTCCGTCGGCGACGGGACGGACGGCGGCGGACGTGAATGATTTCAGCCCCCTGGGCGCTGGCACAGATGTTGAAGCCCCGGTTGACATGGCTCTCGAGCCCGACCTGTCTCCGGATGTTCGCGCCGCGGCTGCGGCGGAGGCAGGGCCTCTCTGGAGCCAGTGGTTCAGACGCAAGATGTCGCTGGCGCTGACCCTCAGCGCCCTCGTTCCTCTGGTGCTCCTTGGCTACTCGATCTTTGGAGCCCTCATGTCGTGGCTCGGTCACGCCAGCCTGTTCGAGCATGACGCGCTGTGGGGGCAGACACTTCTCGTGTTCACGGGCCTCCTGATGTCCGCGGGCGGCCTCGTCATCTGGGACCTCGCCTCCATCGTCCGACGGACGGCGGAGACAGTGGCGGCCACCAGCGGCTTTGAGTCCGCGGTGGCGGACAAGACGGATCAGATTGGGGTACTCATGGGCTCCTTCTCGCGCATGCTCTCCACCATCGAGACGCAGACCGGCGAGATCAACCGGTTCGCCACGCGCCTCGACAAGGCCTATCGGGAGCTCGAGGCGACCAACGCCCGGCTCAAGGAAGTTTCTTTCAAGGACGAGGTGACCCGGCTCTACAACCGCCGCTTCTTCTCGATTCGTCTCGAGGAGGAAGTGGCGCGCTATCGCCGCTTCAAGCACCCGGTGTCCCTCGTGCTCCTCGATCTCGACGGCTTCAAGGACATCAACGACGAGCTCGGCCACGCGGCGGGGGACGAGACCCTGCGCGGGGTGTCGGAGCTCCTCCTCAAGCACTCGCGGGGCATCAACATCATCTGCCGCTACGGCGGGGACGAGTTCGCCGTTCTCCTCGTGGAGACGCCCAAGGCGGGGGCGCAGATCTACGCGGACCGCATCCGCCACGTGCTCGCCCAGCACCCGTTCCCCCACGGACGGGTCAGCGCAAGCTTCGGTATCGCCTCGCTCCCCGAGGACGTGGGCGCGGCCGCCGAGGACCTGATCCGCGCCGCCGACGAGGCGCTCTACGCGGCCAAGCGTGCGGGCAAGAATCGCGTCTCGCTCCACCAGCCCGCTCTGCCCGTCCTCGCCGAGGAGCCCGTGCTCATGCCCGCCATCGCGGGCGGCTCGGATGCGCCGCTTCCCGGGGTCGCGGGAGTGGGCCTCACCACGGTCGCGCCGCCGCCCTCGCTCGGCCTCGAGGAGCGTGGCGTCGTGGTGCTGAACGAGGGGACGAATGTCCGCGATGCGCTCCACGGTCTCGCTGCCGCCACCTACGATCTGATCCTCCGGCCGGCGCCGCCGAGCTCGTTCGCCGGCCTCACCCCAACCGGCCTCTGGCGGAGCTCGGAGATCCATCTCCTGCCCTCCGGATTGCCGCCGCTCTCCCGTGGGGAGCGCGCCACTCTTACTGCGCTCCACGGCCTCATCGCCGCCCGGGACGCGGCCACCGGCTCGCACTCCGAGCGCGTGCGCGTCTACGCGATGTGCCTGGCTCGGGCTCACGGCATGGGCGAGGCGGAGCTGCGAGACATCGAGTACGGCGTGATCCTCCACGACATCGGCAAGATCGGGATCCCCGATTCGATCCTCCTCAAGCCCGGCCCCCTCAGCCCGGAGGAGTGGAAGGTGATGCGCACCCATCCGGAAGTGGGGCGGCGGCTCGTGGAGAACATTCCCTTCCTCGCGGGGGCGGTCCCCATCGTGTACCACCACCACGAGCGCTGGGACGGCAACGGCTATCCTGAGGGACAGCGCGGCGAGAGCATCCCGCTGGGCGCCCGCATCTTCGCGGTGGCCGACGCCCTCGACGCCATGACCTACGATCGCCCCTACTCACGCGCGGTGTCGCTGGAAGTGGCGCGGGCGGAAATCGGTCGCTGCGCGGGCACGCACTTCGATCCCGCGGTGGTGGCCACCTTCATGGCCATTCCCCTGAGCACGCTCGAGGAGCTGCGTCGCCGCGCCATCAGTTGACGGGCCGGCCCGCGGCTTGCTAGCGTGCGGGGCATGCCGCCGGGCTCCGCCCTCGCTCTCGAAAACGTCCTCCGGGTCGCCATCGAGATGAACGCGACCAACATCCACGTCCAGGTCGGTCTCCCTCCCATGTTTCGCGTGCGCGGCAAGCTGATGCTGACCATGGAGAACTCGCTCAAGGGGCTCGTGGACAAGGGATGGATCAGCGCCGACGACGCCCTCGAGAGCTGCTTCGATCCGAAGGAAATGGCCCGCATCCTGGGCCGCAAGTAGCCACGGCCGCGCTCGCGCGAGCCACCGCTCCCCGCCGTCGCCCGCCCCCATGACGTTCCGGCCCTCGCGGCGCGTCCTCGTCTTAGCACTCCTCGTGGGCGCGGTCACCATGCTGAGCTTCTGGCCCGCCCTCGACGGCCAGTTCCTCAACTGGGACGACGACGAGAATTTCCTCCGCAACGAGAGCTACCGCGGGCTGGGCCCGGCCCAGCTCCGCTGGATGTTCACGACCTCGCTCATGGGGCACTACATCCCGCTCACGTGGGTCAGCCTCGGCCTCAACTACGTGCTGGGCGGCCTGCGGCCGCGCGGCTATCTCGCGGGCAACGTGCTTCTCCACGCCTCGGCCGCCGTGCTCTTCTTCCTGGTCGCTCGGCGACTGCTCGCCGCCGCCTCGCGCGACCGCGCCCCCGGCCATGCGGTGGACCTGGGGGCGGCCTTCGCGGCCCTCCTCTTCGCCGTGCATCCACTCCGCGTCGAGTCGGTGGCGTGGATCACCGAACGGCGCGACGTGCTGAGCGGGGTCTGGTATCTCCTCGCCGCGTGGGCCTGGCTCCGCGCCGTGGCCGGAGACGGTCGGATACCGCACGCCTTCTACGCGCTTTCCCTGGGCGCCTTCGCCGCCGGGCTCCTCTCCAAGGCCTCCGGCGTCATGCTGCCCGTCGCCTTCCTGATCCTCGACGTCTATCCGCTCCGCCGTCTCGGCCTCGGTCTTCGTCGGCTCGTCGGCGAGAAGGTGCCGCATCTCCTCCTGGCCGTCGCGGGCTCGGCGGTGGCGCTGTGGGCGGTGCGCCAGAGCACCGCCGTGACGACCTACGAGGCCCATGGTCCTGCCGCCCGCCTCGCCACGACCGCCTACAGCTTTGTGTTCTACCCGTGGAAGTTCCTATGGCCGGTCAGCCTCTCGCCTATGTACGAGTTGCCGGCGCGGGTCGATCCGTGGGCGCCGCGCTTCCTGGTATCGCTGATCGCGTGCGTGGTTGTCGCGGTCGGGCTGGTCGCGCTGCGTCGACGCTGGCCCGGCGCGCTGGCCGCGTGGGTCTATTCCGCGCTCATGGTGCTGCCCGTGAGCGGAATCGTCCACGCGGGCTTCCAGCTCGCCCACGACCGCTACAGCTATGTCCCGGGGCTGGGCTTCGCCCTCCTGGCCGGTGGCCTCCTTGTAGCCGTGCTCCGAGCCCGGGCGGAGCGGCAGCTCGCTCCCTGGCTGGGCGCGCTCCTGTGCGCCACCGCGCTGCTGGTCGTCCTCGCCCTGGCTGCGGACACCTGGCGCCAGTGCAGGATCTGGCACGACTCGGAGACGCTCTGGGCCTGGGCGGTGGATCTCGATCCCGACTGCGCCATCTGTCACAACAACCTGGGCTCGGCCATCATTCACTCGCCCGCGCGCACCTCGCTGAGCCCCTCCCTGGCCGAAGTCCAATTCCGGAAGGCCCTCGCCCTGAGGCTCGGCCGGGCGACGTTCTATCACAACCTGGGGGGAGCCCTCGCTCTCCAGGGGCGCTACGCGGAGGCGGAGGCCCCTCTGCTCGAGTTCCTGCGGCTGAGCCCCCAGGTGCCTGAGGCCCCAGGCCGTCTAGGCATGCTCTACGTGGATCAGGGACGCTACGCGGAGGCGATCCCGCTGCTGCGTCGGGCGCTTCGCATGGAGCCGCGCTTCGCGGCCGTTCGGGCCGATCTCGTCCGCGCCCTCCAGCAGGAGTCGGGGGCGCTCCGGGGGAGGGGACGTGAAGCCGAGGCGAAGGCCTTGGAGGCTGAGGCCGTCACGGTGGAGGGGTCGGAGCCGGGCGGTCCGGCGACCATCCCGGGTCGCTGACCGGACGGGGCCTGCCGATCTTCGAGGCAAGGCCCGGTGGGGTCATTTGCCCTCTTGTATTGACCGTTCTTTCCTGGTACTTCCTTACCACGATTTTTCAGGACCCTCCCATGCGACTCAAGCGTGAAGCCGTCGAGGCACTGATGGCGGAAAAGCCAGCGGGAACCACTCTGGAAGAAGCCCTCGAGGTGTACGAGGTCTTCGCCAGCGGTACCCTGGCCGATGAGGTCTACGTCCTAGACGACGTGAGCGGCAAGCGCATCGCCATCGCGCCCGCCGCCCTCCGGACCAAATACCGGAAGGAGTGACCACCATGAGCATCCTCACCGTTTCCCACGAGATCGGCGCGGGCGGCCCGGAAATCGGTCAGAAGGTGGCCGAGCAGCTGGGCTGGCACTACGTGGACCAGGAGCTCATCTCGGACGCCGCCCTGCGGTACGGCGTGCTCGAGGAGAAGCTCTCCAGCCTCGACGAATCCAAACCCTCGCTCTTCGAGCGCTTCGACGCGGAGACGCGGCGCTACATCACCGTGCTGCAGACGGCGGTCTTCGAGTTCGCCGAGCAGGATCGCGTGGTGCTCATGGGGCGGGCGGGGCAGTGGCTCCTGCGCGGGCTGCCCCACGTGCTGCGCCTGCGCGTGATGGCCCCGTTCGATCTGCGCGTGAAGCGCCTCGGCAAGAAGCTCTCCGGGCAGATGGGCGAGCAGACCAATCCGCGCACCGTGCACGACATGGCGCGCCGGGACGACCAGGAGAAGCTCGGTCGCATGCGCTACCTCTACGAGGTGGACCTGCGCGATCCCTCGCTGTACGACATGGTCGTCAACACCGACAAGCTGACCATCGACGCCGCCGTGGAGATGACCGCGGGCGTGCTCCAGCGGCCCGAGCTCCAGACCACGCCGGCCGCCCAGCAGCTGGTGGCCGACCGGTCCCTCGCCTCGCGCATCCAGGTCGCCCTCGCCACCAACCCCGAGACGCGGAAGTACCGCATCACGGTGGAGGCGAAGAGCGGGCTCGTCACCCTCGAGGGGACGGCGGCCATGGACGAGGCCGTCGACGTGGCGCGGGCCGTTCGCGGCGTGCGCGAGGTGAAGACTCAGCAGGTGGACATCCCGCCCATCCCGCCCTTCGTCGCATAGGGCGCGAGGGCGACGAACCCGCTAGCTCTTGGGGGCGGCGGGAGGGCGGCGCGGGCCCTCGTCGGGAGCTTCCGCGACGGTGACGGTGATGTCCATCTTGTGCTTCTTGCGCAGGACCTGGAGCACCACCTTGCTCCCGACCTTGGTCTCGGCGGTGAGCCGCTGGAAGTGCTGTGAGCTCTCCACCGTCGTCTTGTCGTAGGCGAGGATCACGTCGTTCTGCTGGAGTCCCGCGGCGGCGGCGGGGCTGCCCGCCATGGTCGACCCGACCACCGCGCCCTGCTTGTCCGGCACCCCGAGCGATTCCGCGAGCTCGGGGGAGAGCGGCTGCAGCGACACGCCCAGCCAGCCTCGCACCACCTTGCCCTTGTCCACGAGCTGGTCGACGACGCGCTTCACCATGTTGATGGGGATGGCGAAGCCGATGCCGATGGAGCCGCCGCTCTGGGAGAAGATCGCCGTGTTGATCCCGATGACCTCTCCCTTGAGATTGAGGAGCGGCCCGCCGGAGTTGCCCGGGTTGATGGAGGCGTCGGTCTGGATGAAGTTCTCGTAGGTCGCCACTCCCACGTCGGAGCGTCCGGTGGCGCTGATCACGCCCACCGTCACCGTCTGGTCGAGCCCGAACGGATTGCCGATGGCGATGGCCCACTCGCCCACGCGCAGCGAGTCGGAGTTGCCCAGGGTGGCGATGATCAGATCGCGATCGGGCTGAAAGCGCACCACGGCCAGATCCGTCTTGGGATCGGTGCCCACGACCTGCCCCGTGTACTCGCGCTTGTCCGCCATCTTCACGGTGATCTCGTCGGCGCCCTTGATCACGTGGAAGTTGGTGAGGATGAGGCCACGCTTGTCGAAGATGACACCGGAGCCCAGGCCGGGCCTGCGAAACTCCGGGCCGCCGCTCGGGCTGTCCTGCCCGAAGAATTGCTTGAAGAAGTCCTGGAAGAACGGGTCGTCGCCGCCCTGCGGCGGGCCCGGCGCGCGGCGAGGATGCGCCTTCTGGATGATGCCCACGTTGACCACGGCCGGACGCAGGTGCTCCGAGACGCCGACGAAGGCTGCCTGCAGGCTCTCCGCGGGGCTGGCGCCGCCGAAGGTCGCTCTCGCCGAGGCCGCTCCCGGCTCCATCTTGCCGGGGAAGACGCCGTGCAGGACATAGCCGGCGCCGGCCGCGATGGCGACGAGGAGAGCGACGAGAGCGCCTGGCAACAGGGTGCGATTCATCGAGTGGTTCCGAGCAGCGGATCATAGGCACCGCCGTCGCGGGGTGTCAAGGAAGGCAGCCGATGCCAACTAGTGGGACGCCGCGTCCCCAAAAAATTGCGGTCCCAACCAAGATTGTGGATTGGTACCGCGCCTCGACGAGCCCCATCGCGTCATAAGCAGCTGATTGGAAAGGTTGTCTAGCTAGTGCCTGTGCCGATAGATCCCGGGCATGAGGCTTGCTCTCCTCTATGGGCGAGTTGGGGCCCGGCAGGACGCGTGAACTCGGTCCGAGAGATCAATCACTTCGAGGAGGGACCTGATGTTGTCGAAGATACGCGACATGTGGGCTGGGACGGGGCGCGAGGCCGGCTTCACGCTCGTCGAGCTGCTGATCGTCATCCTCATCGTCGGCATCCTGTCGGCGGTTGCCCTCCCCCTCTATCTGGGGTACACGCGTGACGCTCGGCTGGCGGAAGCCAAGGCCCTCGCGGGGTCGGCCCTCACAGCGCTGTCCGGCTGCGTCCAAGTCAAGGGGTCGGGCGGCAACTGCGTGCGCAGCGAGGTGGCTCAGCGGGTGGGCATGGACACGTCCTCCTTCAACACGTACGACGGCCGCTGGAACATCCCCACCGCGCAGCTGACGGTGACCACGAACAACCCGCCCCAGCTCCTCGGACAGGTGTCCGTATCCGGAGTGGGAGGCAACGCGACCGGCATGTCGCTGTCGATGTTCGGGACGGCCACGGGCGTGGTGCTGAAGTGCGACGTGAACAGCGCGACGCCGCCCGCGAACTCCACCGCCGGCGAGGACTGCTAGCCGAGTTTCGATCCGGCCGCCGGCGGAGCATCGAGGTGCCGGCTAGTCGAGTGTGAGGTGCACGTCCAGCCACCGCTGCCCCTGAGCGGTGCGAGCGAGACAATTCGGTGGCGAGGTCACACGACCTCGCCACCGATTGGTCTTTTTCAGAAGTGGCAGCTCCACCCCGCCCGCCAACTCCTCGGCCGGCCAGGACTGCTAGCGCGGCCTCCACGGCCCCCGGCCTGGGGAAGGAAAGCTAGGCATCCTTCTCCGCGCCGGGGGCGGAGCCTGGACAGCCCGGACGGGAGCCCGGCGCCACGCCAAGCCGCTTCGCCACGCGCACGACGCCATCGCAGGCGTCCGCGAGCCCCGGCTCGAGGCGCAGCGCCTCGCGAAAGGCGTCGATGGCGAGGCGGTCCACCTTCGCCTTCTCGTAGTTCCAGCCGATGGTGATGTACCAGCGTCCCTGGAAGCGACTGGAGAGCCGCGCCACATTCTCGTATTCCGCCACCGCCGCCGCGTAGCGTCCCGCCTCCTCGTGGGCGCCGGCCAGATTGAAATGAGCGGCGCGGCTCTGGGGCGCCATGGCGACGGCGCGGGACCAGAGCGTCACCGAGTCGCGCCAGATGCCGACCTGCTGCCCGGTGAGCGGGACCATGACGAGGACGCAGAGCGCGAGCACGACGCGCGTCACCGCGCGACCTCTCCACGGCCGCGCGGCGAGGCCGCCGAGGATCACGGCCCACCCGAGACAGGCGAGATAGGTGTAGCGGTCCGCGGCGGCCTGGGGCCCGTTCTGGAAGATGCCGAGCACGGGCAGGAGCGTCACCACGTAGGCGACGGCGGCCACCGTGAAGGCCGGCGCGCGGCGACGCAGGAGCACGGCGAGGGCCAGAACGGCCGCCAGCGCTCCGAAATGCAGCCAGGTGACGGTGAAGTCGAGCTGGTAGAGGGGCGAGAGACCGAAGGGCATCACGCTCTTCCAGAGATAGAAGGCGAGGCCGTAGATCGACAGCACCGCGCGATAGAGTGGCCCCATCTCCCCCAGCGAGCGCGAATTGGCGAGGGTGAAGAGGGCGCGGAAGCCGATCACGGCGGCCGCGGCGCCGAGGACCAGATAGGGAACCTTCTCGAGCCACACGCGCGGGCGACGCCACCCGCGCGCTCCGCCGAGCCTTCTCAGGGGATAGACGTCCAGGGCGAGCAGCACGAGGGGCAGGCTTACCACGATGGACTTCGAGAGCAGGGCGAGGGCAAAGAGGGCGACGGACGCCCAGTACCAGCGGGGCTTCGCGCGGTCGGTGCTCTCCACTGCGTCGAGATAGGCGAGGACGGTGAGCGCGTAGAGGAGACCCGAGACGACGTCCCGCCGCTCCGTCACCCACGCCACGGATTCGGCGCGCAGCGGATGCACGGCGAAGAGGAGCGCGCCGAGCCCGGCGCCGATGCGGACATCGCGAGGCGCGGCGTCGGGGAGGGCCGCGCGAAGGAGGCGTCGGCTCAGCGCGTACACGGCGAGGGCGGCGGCGGCGTGGAAGAGCACGTTGGTGAGGTGGTAGCCCGCGGGGTTCATGCCCCAGAGGAGATAGTCGAAGCCGAAGGTGATCCAGGTCACGGGAATGTAGTGACCCATGTGATACGCGGTGAACATCCAGGCGAGCTGGCGCGGGCCCAGCCCGCGATATCCCGGGTTCTCCACGAAATTCTTGGCGTCGTCCCAGTTGACCCACCCGTTGCCGAGGGCGGGGAGGAAGGCGAGGAAGGTGATGCTCGCGACGGCGGCTCCGACGCACGAACCCCAAGGGAATGCGGTCGCGCGCGCATGCACTCCCATCTGGCTCGACGGAGAATCAACCGCGGCGGAGATCTTGGCGGCGCGACGCTGGAGCACCCTGCACGTCATTTTGCCCCACCCCGCGCGCAGCCGCCCCCGCATTTGTTGGGAGGCGCGCGCCGCGGATAGTAGAATCGCGTCATCAGCAGCACACGCTCACGGCGGTACTCTCGACGGAGGCGGTGATGGTCATGGGGCGGATTCTCGTCGTGGATGACGACGACGAGGTGCGCATGACCACCCGCGACTTCCTCGCCAGCAAGGGCTACGCGGTATCGGTGGCGGGAGGGGGGCGTGAGGCCCTCGCCATGCTGGACTCCGTGGATCCCGACGTGGTGCTCCTGGACGTGGCCATGCCCGACATGGACGGGCTGGAGATACTTGGCCGGCTGATGGACGCGCGCCCCCGCCTGCCCGTCGTCATGATCACGGCCAACGCGGACATCGAGATCACCTCGAAGATGCTGCAGATGGGCGCGGCCGACTACGTGCCGAAGCCCTTCGACCTCGAGTATCTCGACCAGGCGGTGAACGTCCAGCTCTCCGCCCGCGTCCGCTAGCCTCGCCGCTCAGACCGCCGCCGTCTTCGCCTCGGTGTCCAGGACCGTGTAGATCTTGACGGGAATCTCCTTGCCCTTCACGGTCACCTCGCCCAGATAGCGCGTCTCGAAGAGATCCTTGATCTCCAGCCACGTCGCCTCGCTGATCACCACCGGCACGTTGAAGTCCTTGGTGATGCTCTCGAGGCGGGAGCCGAGGTTGATGGTGTCGCCAATGGCCGTGTACTCGAGGCGCTGCTGAGAGCCGATGGTGCCCACCACGGCATCGCCGGTGTTGATGCCCACGCCGCAGGCGAGGGTGCCGCGGTGCTTGGCCGCGAAGCGCTCGGCGAGGGGCGCGAGCCGCCGCTGAAACTCCAGCGCGGTGCGCACGGCCTGGGCCGCGTGATCGGGCGCCTCGAAGGGCACGTTGTAGAGCGCCATGATGGCGTCGCCGATGTACTTGTCCACCGTGCCCCCGTGATGGAACACCGCCTCCGTCATCTCCGTCAGATACTCGCGCAGAAAGGCCACCACTTCCTCGGGTTCCATCTTCTCCGACATGGAGGTGAAACCACGGATGTCGGAGAAGAGCACGGTCATCCGGCGCCGGCCCGCGCCGAGGCCCGCGTCGTCCTTCTGGCGCACGATCTCCTTGACCACGTTGGGCGAGAAGAATCGGGACAGACGCCGCTTCTCGAGCTGCTCCTGGGCGAAGTTCTTCACCACCACCCCCACGTAGGGGACGAGGAGGGCGAGGGGCACGGGGAGCACGTCGAGCCAGAGCCGCCCCCAGCGAAAGGCCGCCTGCGTGCCCGCGAGGAAGCCGAGCGCGGTGCCGGAGACGAGCAGGAAAGCGGGCAGAGGGCGGAACACGGAGGCGATCCAGCCCGCGGCGGCGCCGGCCCCCACGGCCAGTCCCGCGTCGAACCACGACGGCGCGCGCTGGATGGGAATGCCGGCGAGCAGGGTGTCGAGGATGTTAGCGTGGATGGCTACCCCGGGCATGGTGCGCAGCGGTGCGAACGGCGTGGGGAAGACGTCGTGCAGGATCTGGGTGGTGGCGCCCACGAGCACGATCTGCCCTTCGAAGACCTCCGGCGCGATCTCCCCGTTCACCACGCGCGAGTAGGCCACGCGCGGAAAGGTGCCAGGGGGTCCCGCATAGTTGATGAGGAACTCCGGCCGCGGGGGCGGCGGCGCCGCGGGAATGCCCGCGCTCTTGGCGAGCCGGTAGATCTGCAGGTCGAAACCCGGCCACTCGCGATCCTGGAAGTCGAGGGTGAGCCGGGTGCGCCGCACGAAGGCATCGCGATCGGTGATGATGTTGACCGGGCCCCAGGCCGCCGCGCCCTCGCGGAGGAGGGGCAGCGGGGGATTGAGATCGCGCTTCTCCTTGATCCACCCCGACTCGCGCACCTCGCTGAGCCCGGCGGCGAGGACCACTTTGCCCGAGCGCGCGATGGCCTTGGCGAGGGCCTCGTCGTCGGCGGGGCCGTGTGCGGATGGCTCGAGGAACAGGATGTCGAGGCCGATGGCGGCGGGCTTGCCGCGCGACACGATGTCGATGAGCTTGGCGTGGAGCGCGCGCGGCCACGGCCACGGCAGGTTCAGCTCCGCGAAGGAGTCCTCGTCGATGGTGATGATGACCACGGGGGCGGTGGGCGGGCGCGGGCCGCGCAGGGCGAACTGCCCGTTGATGGCCTTGAGTTCATTGTTGGTCAGGAAGCCGGAGATGTCGTAGACGTCGGCGAGGGCGGCCGCCAGCCCGAAGAGGCTGCCGGCGATGATGGCGCGCCAGGGCAGGGAGGTGAGGCTCACGGCGCGGCTACCCTATCACGCCGCCTCGATGGCGGCCACCCGCGGTCTTGCCTCTCGCCACGGGCGGGGCTTAGAGTTCGCTCGATGCGTTCCCGGACTTGGCGCGCATGAGAGTCCGCACCGTCATCAGCCGGCTCCTCTGGATCGCCGTCGTCGGGTTCCTCGTCTACGCCGCGGTGGTCGTCGGCACGAGCTATTTCGAGACACGCCAGCTCGTGGACCAAGCGGTGTTCGAGGCGGGGCGGCGGCCGCGCTCGGCGGCCGCGGCGGGCCAGGCCTCGCTCGCCACGCTCGAAGAGTTCGCCGTCGACACGCGTGAGGCCATCCTGGTGGGGGCGCGTCGGGGCAGCATTCCCATCGACGTGTCCAAGCTCACCGTCAAGCCGGAGGGCTCCGGCATCCGCGTGTCGTTGCACTGGTCGTACGTGCTGATCGACGCCGCCGACGAGACGGTCCTCGCCATTCCCCTCTGGCTGGACCGCACCTTCGATCTCAAACCCTGACCCGCCACAAGG
>JBKOVG010000433.1:0-7482 GCA_046723845.1 Candidatus Methylomirabilota bacterium
GCGTCGATGAGCTCCTCTTGAGGCATGGGGAGTAGACGATGGACATCCGGGTGCAGGAAAGTCTGAGCGCATATTTCCGCCGACGGAGACCCACGGCCCTTCTGATCGCCATCGTAATCGCCTTCGCGATACGGCCTCTGATCGGCGATGCCGGGAGTGGCCCCATCGTCTTCAGCCTCGCGCTCCTGGCCCTGATGCTCGTCGCCCTATTCGGGCTAGCTCTTCTTGCTCGGCCGTTCCGCCACGGGGAAGCCGGCCTTCTTCCAGGCCGCGAAGCCGCCGTCCATCTCGAACACGGGCTCGAGCCCCATCTGCTGGGCGACATCCGTGGCGAGGGCCGAGCGCCAGGCCCCGTTGCAGTAGAAGATGAAGCTCTTGCCCGATCCGAAGACGTCCTTGTAATAGGGGCTGTCCGGATCGATCCAGAACTCCAGCATGCCGCGCGGGCAGTGGAAGGCGTCAGGGATCATGCCTTCCCGCTCCAGCTCTCGCACGTCGCGCAGATCCACGAACACCACGTCGCCGCGGCCGTGACGGGCGCGCGCCTCCTCGAGGCTCAAGGTGGTGATCCGCGACTTCGCCTCGTCCACGAGCTGCCGGAATCCCTTCTTGAGCTTCATGACGTCCTCCTGTTCGGATGGCAGTCTTCCGCACTCTACACCGGGGCGGCGCCCTGCGCTCGGGCGGGCGTCTGCCTAGCGCGGCGCCAGCTCCGCGCGCCGCGCCAGCGCCCAGCAGATGAGCGCAAAAAGGAGATAGCCGAGGGCCACTCCTGCGGACTCGCCGATGCCGAGCTTGGCGCCGTGGATGAAGCCGAAGAACGCGAGGACGGCACCCGCCAGCGCATAGATGGCGGCGCGGTGGAAGTCGCGGTCGATGACGAAGGCGGCCACTGCACCCAGGATCATCCCCGCGAGGATGGCGCCCCCGCCCAGCAATTCCATGCCGCGATAGACGACACCGGAGCCGGCCAGCGCCGCCATGCCCACCTTCTCCGCGCTGGTGCCCGCCGCGTTCAGGGCGCCGTCCACCAGCACCTGTCCCCACGAGGCGATGTTGGGAATGAGGGCGAAGATCACCGCCGGCGCGTGCTCGCGCGGCGTGGCCTGGAAGGCCTGGGCGCCGATGACCACGCCGATGTAGAGGAGGATGGGCAGGATAGCCACGAGAGGGATCACGGCGAGGAGGAGCGCGACCAGGCCGAGGAAGCACACCAGCCCTACGCAGATGCCGGTGACGAGCGAGTAGCCGATGCGGCCGCCCACCGCCTTCCACCCCGGATGCCCGATGTAGACGGCGGGAGGGAACGGGCTGCCGAGGATGGAGCCCACCACCGCGCCGATGCCGTCGGCGAGGAGGATCTTGCGCAGGTTGTAGCTGTCCCCCGCCGCCTCCGCGCTCTCCACGTTGTTCATGCCTTCGGTGAAGTTGTAGATGCCGAGGGGAATCGCCGTCACGAGGAGCGGGCCGATATCGCGCAGCCCCGCCACCACGTCGCCTGAGGGAATGGGCAGGCGCAGCCCGAACTGGCCCAGCGCGGTGCCCACTGCGGTGGGCTGCATCAGGCCCGACCACCCGAGCAGGGAGACGACCCAGGCGACCACGGTGCCGATGATCACCGCGGCAAGGCCGCCCGGCACGTTCCCGGGGAGGGAGACGTTGGCCATCCAGCTCACCATGATGATGGCCAGAGAGATGAAGGCGATCCACGGAACTTCCCAGCTCTGGAAGGCCGGCCGCATGGAGATGAAGGTGATGGAGATGCCGGCCAGCGTGCCGAGCATGGCCGCGCGCGGCGTGTACTTCCTGATGGCGGGGCCGACGAAGGCGCCGAGGAGGACGATGACGCCGATCACGAAGCACCACGCGAGCCCGGCCTGCCAGGCGAGGAGGGGATTTCCGGTGCGGAGGGCCACGGGGAGCATGATGAGGAACACCACGATGAACATGTGCGGCACGCTGGGGCCGTACGGCATGGCGGTGACGGTGTCGCGCTGCTCCGCCCGCGCGAGGCGATAGGCGAGCCACGCGTAGTAGAGGTTGCCCAGGGGCAAGGCGATGGCGAGGGCAGGGAGGATGCGGCCGAACACGATGTCGCCCGGCAGCTTGACCACTCCCAGGGTGAGACCGGTGAGCACGATGACGTTGAGCACGACGTTGGTGAAGAGGCCGAAGAAGGCGTTCCAGTCTCCGGGCACCCACCAGCGGACGGGATGCTCGGTGCTCGTGACACTCGCCATGTGTCCTCCTATCCGGCTCTAGCCTGAACTGTTCACCAACATACGGAGCGCGAGACGGCCGGGTCCTGTTGCCGGGGGGAGGGGTGTGCTCATGCTGCGTCAGCGCGCGGCCCAGCCATACGGAGCGCGAGACGGCCGGGTCCTGGCCGGGGGGAGGGGGTGTGCTCATGCTGCGTCACCCACTCGCCTGAATCGCAGCCCTGCGGGCTGCGCGCAGGACGAGGGGGTCCCACTCCGCCTGAGCACACCCCTCCCCCCGACGCCACCCGGCCGGTCGCACGTGCGGCCCCCGTGAATACTCCAGGCTACCGTGCGCGGCCCAGCCAATACGGGGCGCGAGGCGGGTCGGGGCCCGTCGCCGGGGCCGGGGGAGTTCTCCAGCTGCGTCACCCACTCGCCTGAATCGCAGCCCTGCGGGCTGCGCGCAGGACGAGGGGGTCCCACTCCGCCGGAGAGCTCCCCCGCCCCCGCCGCCACCCGCCCCGGTAGCACGTGCGGCACTCGGGAATAGTCCTGTGCTAGCGCGCGCGGCGCAGCGCCTCGAGGAGGTGCCGGGAGTGAGAGACCCAGCCGAAGATCCCACCCTGCGCCTTGATCATGGCGAGGGCCGCCTGCTGGAACTCCGGGAAGTAGGAGGCGACGCAGTCCTCCAGCACGAGGCAGTCGTAGCCGCGATCGTTGGCCTCGCGCACGGTGGTGTGCACGCACACCTCGGTGGTGACGCCGCACACCACGAGGTGGCGGATGCCGCGATGCTTCAGGATGCTGTCGAGGTCCGTGGCGTAGAAGGCGCCCTTGCCCGGCTTGTCCACCACGGGCTCGCCCGGCTGGGGATAGAGCTCCTTCACGATGTCGTGGCCTTCCTCGCCACGCACGAGGATGCGTCCCATGGGCCCGGGATCGCCGATGCCCGTGGCGAGCCGGCCGCGCGCCTTCTTGGAGGGCGGGCAGCAGGCGAGATCGGGGCGATGGCCCTCGCGCGTATGGATGACGAAGAGCCCGCTTGCCCGCGCGGCCTTGAGCACCTGCTCGGCGGGCGGTACCGCGCGGCGTAGGAGCGAGACGTCGTTGCCCAGGGCCTGGCCGAAGCCGCCGGGGTCGACGAAGTCACGCTGGAAATCGATCATCAGGAGGGCGGTGGTGTCGGGATGGAACTCGTACTCGTAGGGCTCGGCGGTGACGGTGGCCATGGTCACATTCCTCCCGGGAGCGTCGACGCTGCTGAAGAAGTAGTCACGACGGCCGGCGCTGGCAGCGGCAGGATAGACTAGGAGAGCGGGAGCGGCAAGGGAGCCGTGACCGGCGACTCAGCGACGAGGAGGCATGCGTGAAGCTCCGCCGGCCCACGCGGTGGCTCGTTCTCATCATCGGCGTCCTCCTCGCCGGCGCGTCCTGCACCGCGCCGCCCGAGGGCCAGGGGCCGACCACCCTCGTGCTCAAGCACGCCAAGATCCTCGGCCCCGTCGATCCCATTCCGCGCCTCCTCGCCCAGTTTGAGTCGGAGCATCCCGGCGTCCGCGTCAAGGCCGAGGTGCTGCCGTGGACGTCGGACGAGCAGCGCCAGTTCCTGGTGATCAACCTCGAGGGTGGTCGGCCCGGCTTCGACGTGATGATGCTCGACTGCATCTGGGTGCCGGAGTTCGCCCGGGCCGGCTGGCTGCTCGAGATGACCCCGCGCCTCGCGCGCGACGAGCTCGCCGGTCATTTTCCCGCGGCGGTGGCGGCGGGGACGTGGGACGGGCGGACGTGGGCCCTGCCCTGGTTCATGAACGTCGGCCTCCTCTACTACCGCACCGATCTCCTCCGCCGCTATCGGTTCGATCCCCCCGCCACGCACGCCGAGATGCTGGAGCAGATCCGCGTCATCCGCGCGGGGGAGAGGAATCCGAAGCTCGAGGGCTATCTCTGGCAGGGCAAGCAGTACGAGGGGCTCATGGTCAACGTGCTGGAAGGATTGTGGGCGGCGGGCACCAGCCTGCTCGACGAGCGCGATCGCGTGTTTCCCGACCCGGCGCGCGCCGAGGAAGTGCTGCGCGGGCTGCGACAACTCGTCGAGACGGGTGCGAGCCCGGCGTGGGTGACGGCGGCGGACGAGGAGAGCACGCGACGGCCCTTCGGCAACGGCGAGGCGATCTTCCTCCGGAGCTGGCCCTACGCCGCCGATCTCTTCGAGCGCAACGGCTCACCCGTGCAGGGCAAGGTGGGCCTGGCCCCGCTGCCCCGCGAGGATCCTCGCCGGCCCGCTCCGGGGTCGACGGGCGGCGCCCATCTCGCCGTCACGCGGCAGACCCGGCATCCCGCCGAGGCCTTCGCCCTCGCGCGCTTCCTCGCGAGCGCGCCGGCGCAGCGGGCCATGACGGCGAGCGGGGCGACCAAGCCCACCATCATGGCGCTCTACCACGATCCGGACCTGGTGCGGCTCTCGCCGAGCCTGCCCCGCATTCACGATCTCACCCTGGCCGGGCGCTCGCGCCCCGTCACGCCCTACTACGTAATGATCTCCACCACGCTCCAGCCCGAGCTCTCGGCGGCCCTCGTAGGCGTGAAGAGCCCGGCGCGCAGCGTGGCGGACTCCCGGCGCCGCCTCGATTTCTTTCTCCGGGATCTCCGCGAGTGACGGCAGGTCGGCGCTCGTGGCACGGCCTCCTGCTGCTCGCGCCGGCCCTGGTGACGCTCGGCGCGCTCACCCTCTATCCCACGGTGTGGGTACTGTGGCTCTCGCTGCAGCGCCGCGTGCCCATCTTCGACGTGCATCGCTTCGAGGGCATCGGCAACTACCTCTTCCTCGCTACTGATCCGCGCTTCTGGAAGGCCGCCCAGGTCACCGTGCTCTTCACCGTCGCCTCCGTCCTCCTGGAGGCAGTGGGGGGCGTGCTGGCCGCCCTCGTCCTCCGAGGGCAGCGATGGGGATCGCGGATCGGGCTCTCGCTCCTTCTCCTCGCCTGGGCGCTCCCCTCGGTGGTGACGGCCAAGCTTTTCGAGTGGCTCTACAACCCCGCCGTCGGATTGATCAACTTCGCCCTGGGCGGCCTCGCCCTCAACTGGCTCGGTGATCCGCGACTCGCCCTGCCCGGGCTGATCCTCGCCGACGTGTGGCGGACCATGCCCTTTGTGGCGCTCCTCTGCTATGCGCGGCTCCTCGCCATTCCCGCAGAAATCTACGAGGCGGCGCAGCTCGACGGCGCCGGTGCAGTGGCGACCTTGACCCGCGTCACCCTGCCGCTCCTCCGCCGCATCCTCCTGATCGCCGTGCTCTTCCGTACCCTCGACGCCATCCGGTCGTTCGATCTCATGTTCGTGCTGACGGGCGGCGGCCCCGCCGGCACCACGGAGACGCTCACCGTCTACGCGTACCGGAGTCTCTTCCAGGCGGTGCAGCTCGGCCTCGGCTCCGCAGTGGGCGTGGTGGTCTTCGCGCTGGTGATGCTAGCGGCGTGGGCGTACCTTCGGGTGCTCAGGAGCGAAGGGATCGTGGCGTGAGGCCGGGGTCGCCGCTCGGCCGGCTGCGCGACGGGCTCGTGCTCGTGGCCTTCCTGCTCTACGCGACGCCGTTTCTCTGGCAGCTCCTCACCGCCTTCAAGCCCGAGGCGGAGCTCATGATGCTGCCGCCGCTCCTGCCCACGCGACTCACCTGGGAGCATTTCCGGGTCGTGCTCGACCAGAGCGTGATGCTCCGGGCCCTCGGCAACAGCCTGGGCGTGGGCGCGATCACCACGGCGCTGGCCCTCACCCTCGGTCTTTTCGGCGCCTACGGCCTCACGCGCTATCCCGTCCCTGGCAAGGGGCTGCTCCTCCTCCTCATCGTGGCTGGCACCGCCTTCCCCCAGATCGCCACCGTGAGCCCGCTGTATCTCCTCCTGCGCGCGCTGGGGCTCCGCGATACGTGGCTCGCCCTCATCCTCGCCAACACCTCGTTCGCCTTGCCGCTGGTGATCTGGCTTCTCACGGGCTTCCTCCAGGAAGTGCCCGCGCAGCTCGAGGAGGCCGCCGCCGTCGACGGCGCGAGCCGGCCGCGCGCCTTCCGCTGGATCGTCCTCCCCCTTCTCGCGCCGGGGCTCGCCTCGGCCGCCCTCCTCACCTTTCTCTTCTCGTGGAACGAGTTCCTCTTCGCCTACACTTTCACGGCGACGGAGGCGAGCCGCACCGTGCCGGTGGCCCTCGCCCTCTTCCCGGGCGTCTTCGAGGTGCCGTGGGGCGACATCGCGGCCGCCTCGATGCTGGCCAGCGTGCCGCCCGTGGTCCTGGTAATCGTGCTGCAGCGCTATCTGGTCCGGGGCCTGCTCGGCGGCGCCCTGCGGGAGTGACGCCGACAAGGAGGGACACGCATGGAACATCCGAGTCGCCGGGACGTGCTGGCCGGCAGCGCCGCCGTGCTCACCACCTTCACCTGGCTGCGCGGCGCGCGCGCGCAGGCCGCTCCCGCCACCGCCGGCCCCGCCGATCCGAAGCTGATCGAGGATCTGGTCGCCGCCAACCGCGTGTTGGTCGACCAGGGCGTGGTCGACGGCTACGGCCACGTGAGCGTCCGCCACGACAAGGCAGCCGACCGTTACCTGATGTCACGCTCGCTCGCCCCCGAGCTGGTCACCGCGGCGGACATCATGGAGTACGACCTCGACAGCGTGCCCGTGGACCCGCGCGGGCGCGCCCTGTACCTCGAGCGCTTCATCCACGGCGAGATCTACCGCGTGCGACCGGACGTGCGGGCCATCGTGCACAACCACTCGCCGTCCGTGATTCCCTTCGGCGTCACCGGCATGCCGCTGCGCCCGCTCTATCACATGAGCGCGTTCCTCTGGCCGGGGGTGCCCGTGTTCGAGATCCGCAACGCGGGCGGCCCCGCCACCGACATGCTCATCCGGGACCCCGCGCTCGGCCAGGCCCTGGCCCGCGCCCTCGGTGTGGGCCCGGTCGTCCTCATGCGCGGCCACGGCGCCGTCGCCGTGGGCGGCAGCCTGCCCGAGGTGGTGTTCCGCAGCGTGTACACGGAGGTGAACGCGCGGCTGCAGGCCCAGGCCATGGCCCTCGGCGGCACCGTCACCTATCTCGATCCCGAGGAGGCGAAGCGGGCGCAGGCTTCCATCGCGGGCACCATCGGCCGGCCGTGGGAGCTCTGGAAGAAGAAGGCCCTCGCGCGCTAAGCCTTCACGAACTTCCGCGACGCGAGGCGGACGGGGCCCGTCGCCGGGGGGAGGGGTGTGCTCATTCTGCGTCAACCACTCGCCTGAATCGCAGCCCAGCG
>JBKOVG010000389.1:0-20016 GCA_046723845.1 Candidatus Methylomirabilota bacterium
CGACGCGTGCCTCGGTGGCGAGGCACGCGTCACCGGATGGGCCCGGGCCCCCCGCGGACCGTTCGGCCGGCCGACTAGGCGCGGCGGAACTTGAAGTTGAAGCGCCGGACCTCGTACTGCTGGTTCGGGTTCGGGGTGAACTCGACGTACTTCTGCATCCCGTAGTCCTCGTAGGGCTGGATCACGGGAATCCACGGCAGGTTCTCAAGGAAGATCTTGGTGATCTCTCGATAGGCCTCGCCCCGGAACTTCTCGTCGACGGAGAAGCGCGCGGCATTGCCCAGTTCGTCGAACTTGGCCTCGCGCCAGTAGTCCATCGGCCCCCCGGGCCCGAGCAGTCGCCACATCATGCCGTCGGGATCGCCGAGCGTGGAGGTCGGATCCGACCACCAGAGGCCCTTATAGCTCTTCTCGCGGCCCTTCTGGGCGCGCACGGAATACTCGATGACCTCGACCCTCACGTTGACGCCCACGTCCTTCCACATGCCCGCGATCGCTTCTGACATGGCCTTGTCCTGGGACACGTAGGCCACGGTGGTCTCGATGAAGATCTCCTCGCCCTTGTAGCCCGCCTTCTTCAGCCGCTCCCGCGCCTCTTTGGGGTTGTAGGCGAGCGGCGGCAGCTTCGGATCGAAGTGGTTGTCGCCCTTGGCGATGGGCCCGCTCGGCACGATCCCTCGGCCACGCCAGAGCTCCTTCACGATCGCCTCGCGATCGATGGCGAGAGACAGCGCCTGCTTCACCAGCGGGTTGTCCAGCGGCGGCCGCTTGCTGTTCACACCGAAGACGTAGAGGCCCGCATAGAGGGCACCCGTGACCCGGGTGGCGGGGTTGCCCGTCACCCGCTCCGCCTGGTCGGGCGGCAGCTGCGTGATGATGTCGACCTCACCCTTGAGCAGGGCGGCGACGCGCGGCGCCGTCTCGACGATCGGGCGGAGCACCACGCGCTCCGCGTCGATCCGGCCACCCCAGTAGTCGGGGTTGGCGTCGAACACCGCCCGATCGTCCTTGACCCAGGAAGCGAGCCGCAGGGGACCGGTTCCGACGGGCTTGGCGTTGAAGGTCTCCCCGCCCACCGATTCCAGATACTTCTTGGGCACGATCTGGCCGCCGTAGAAGGCCAGGCGCGCCGGCAGGAGCGGGTCGGGCTTCTTCGTCTGAATGACCAGGGTGAAGGGATCGGGCGCCTCGATGCGATCGATCGTGCTGAGCGCCGTGGCCACCATGGTCTTGGCCGCCGGATCGTACGTGCGCTCGATGCTGAACTTCGCGTCCGCGGAGGTGAAGGGATCGCCGTTGTGGAACTTGACCCCTTCCCGAAGCTTGAACCGATACGTCGACTGCCCCTCGAGCTTCCACTCGGTGGCCAGGCCGGGATAGAGCTTGCCGTCCGGGTGCCGGCTCGTGAGGTTGTCGAAGACGTTGAAGCTCCAGCGGATGTCATTGGAGGACGTGCTGAAATGGGGATCGAACCTGGCGATGTCACCGCCCTGGGCGACGACCAGCTCCTTCTTCTGCGTGGTCTGGGCCCGGGCAGCCGCGGGCACGAGCTGAGGCGCCGCGCCGGCGACGCCGAGGGCGGCCGCTCCCTTGAGCAGTTCACGTCGAGTGACCTTCATGCGAGCCCCTCCTTCTTCGGCGTCCCTGCGGCCTGGTGTGGTGGCCTTGTCTCCTTGCGCGTCGGCTTCGCCGAGCCGACCTTCCCGCTCTGGGTGCCGGGATCATATCCCATCGATTGACGCTCCGCCACGTCGCGCATCGTCAGGGGAGCGGACCCTAATGGTCACGGGAGCCTCGAGGTCAGCGGACCGAAGCGAGGGTGACGGCTGAAGGATCCGATCGTGGCGATCCGGACCTAGGCGGACTCGGACTGGCGCGACCGCCAAGGCCTGGATCGATGCGGTCGAGAACACCAGGAACGGCGCGATCGACGATGCGCCGCCTAGGCGCGGGGCAGCCCCGGTCGTCCGGCGACCGGGGTCGCCCCTTTAGATGCTGGGTCGGCGCCTAACCTAACTAGACCGTGAGCAGACGATCGAAGAACGCACGATACCGCCGGAGTCCCTGGCGCAGGTCCTTCGTCGATACGTCCTCGCCTCGTTGCCATCGACATTCGAATACCGAGCGCTCTTCCGCGAGGGTCTCCTGGAGCCGCTTCATCATTTCACCCGCTACGCACCGCGGGCGCGTCAATCAGATTTACCGGGTCGCTTCGACACTTCTCGGCCTTTGCGGCGGCCGCCCTCGAGGCTACACGTGGCCGGTTCTGTCGACGGCGCCGCGATATTGCAGATAGCGAGCGACGAGCCAGCATGTCAACGCCCAGATGAGGCCCACGCACCAGCCGGCGAACACGTCGCTGGGATAGTGCACGCCGAGGTAGACGCGGGTGGCACCGACGACCACGGTGATCAGGACGGCCACCGCGAGCAGATAGATCCTCGTCCGACGTCTCGTGGCGAAGCGGGCCAGCAACGCCCCCAGCGTGAGATACACGATGGCGCCCAGCATGGAATGCCCGCTCGGGAAGCTCGGAGAGGTCACGTCAACCAGGTGCGGAACAACGCTGGGACGCCCGCGGTCGAACAGCTGCTTCAACACGCTGTCGAGCAGGCCACCGCCGGCCGCCGCCGCCGTGACCAGCCACATCGCGCCGTATTTCCGCTCCAGCGCGAGGTAGCCGATGGCGAACACCGCCACGCTCACCAGCATGGTGCGGCCACCGAGCACCGTGATGTCCTGCGCCGCCTCCAGGAGCCACGCGGGCCCGATCGGGACGTGGGGCTGACCGGGAACTCGGAGGAGCTGCAGGAGCCACTCGTCGAAACCCGCCAGCTCACCCTCCCCCAGCTCCTCGGCGATCTTCACGAACGCGAGGAGCGAGAGGACGATCACGAGGAGGGCCACGAGCACGACGGCCTCTTGCTGGGTCAGCCATCGGGTGCCCGTGGCGGAGGCCCGTCGAAGGAGGTGGAGGAGAGCCGGAATGCCCGCCTTGACATGACGGGGAGGGTTCGACACGCTCGAAGTCAGCCGCCGCCACCCCATCCTGGGCACCTCCGAAGGTCCGCTTCTAAGATCGCTCTTCATGCGTTCCTTCGCGCTCTGTCAAGGTTTCGGCACGGCACCCTAGCCGAATGAAGTCGTGGACGCATGATCGGCGGCGGCACGTTCCAAGAGCTCTTTGACCTCCGCATCGGTCGTCTGGGAGAAGTCGTCGTACCATTGCCCGACGGACTCGAAATGCACCGGAGTGTTGGCGCAGATGGTCTCGTCGGCCTCCGCCTGGAGGGCCGCGCACGTTTCGGGAGCCCCGACGGGGACAGCGACCACGATTCGCGCGGGCCGCCGCTGGCGGAGAGCGACCACCGCCGCCCGCATGCTCGAGCCGGTGGCGAGGCCGTCGTCCACCAGGATCACGGTGCGGCCGCGCACGTCGAGCGGCGGGCGATCTCCGCGGTAGAGGCGCTCGCGGCGCTCCAGCTCGCGGCGCTCTCGGGCCGTGACCGCCTCCACGACGGCCTCAGGCAGACGCAGGTCTCGCACGAGGTCCTGGTTGATGACGCGCACGCCGCCCGTGGCAAGGGCGCCCATGGCGAGCTCGTCGTGACCGGGAAGTCCCAGCTTGCGCACCACGAAGACGTCAAGAGGCGCGTGCAGCTCTCGAGCGACCTCGAATGCCACCGGCACGCCTCCGCGCGGCAGCGCCAGCACCACCGTCCCCGGGTGGTCCGCGTGCGCCTGGAGCTTGCCCGCGACTGCTCGTCCCGCCTCGCGCCGGTCCCGAAAGCGCATCACCTTCCCTACACTCCCGAGGGATAGGTCTTCGGCACTTCGGCCTCCGGGCGCGCCGCCATGTCGCGGAGGGGATGAAGCGCCCGGGTCGTGTCGAGGTACATGAAAGCATCGTAGCGCTGCGGAGGATGGTCGGCACGTAGTTGCCGATCTCGCTTTCGGGATGATAGACCACGCCGCACCTCGGTGAGAAGCGCGACGACCTCGTCCTCGCCGGAGGTATCGACCCACCGGGGCGCTCGCGCATACTCCTGGGCGTCCGATTCATACGGCTCGAAGCACTCGAAGGCGCGCCGGGCCGCCGCTCCCGCTGACGGCCGATGCCGTTGCAGCAGATACTCGGCGACTCGATGGCCCTGCGCCCGCAGACTGGCCGTCAGCTCTGATTCTCCCGCAGTCTCACGTCGCGTCAGCGCGTCTCCTGAACTCAAGCGTCCTCCGCCGGCCGCGCTATCGCTGCCTCTCGCCCGTCGGCTCTTCACAATTAAAAGCAACGACCCTGCCATGCGCGTCAGGCCGGATACAGCCGCGAGAACGGCATGGCCGCCAGGGAATCGACGGTCGCGCTCTGGCGCGAAGCTCTCCGACGAGTACGGCTTACCGGGTCAGCATTACTCGAACGGGGCCGTCGGCGCAGTTCTCCTTGACATCAGTGTTGATTCGGGGACTACTTAGCCGACCCTGGTCGAGTCCGCACCAATAGTGGAGAAAGTCGTGCTCGCATCCCTCGGCGCCATGGTGAAAGGAGGATCCAGAATGAAGCGATGGAGTCTCGTCCTCGTGGCCATGCTTGTTCTCTTCGCTCTCGACGAACGCGCCACGGCTCAAATTGCCGGCTCCACCACGCTCGGGGTGACGGTCGAAGAGCTCAAGGCCGTGGCCATCGGGTGGAGTGCCAAGCGGCAGATCCTGGGCAAGCCGGTGTACAACGACCAGAATGCACGCGTCGGGAAGATCGACGACATCATCGTGACCCCCGACAAATCCATCTCCTTCGTGATTATCGGCGCGGGCGGCTTCGTGGGCGTCGGCCGCCACGACGTGGCCATCCCCGTCAATCAGTTGCAGGAAAAGGACGGCAAGTACGTCCTGCCTGGAGCGACGAAGGAAGCCATCAAGGCCATGCCGCGATTCGAGTACGCCAAGAAGAAATAGTGTCGCTCGCACTTACATAAAGGACGTGATCGACGCCTTCCTCGACCTGGCGCTCGAGGACGACTTCCGGACCGAGTTCATGTCCGCCACCATGAACACCGACGCCGGCTCAGTGGCGAAGATCTTCCTCCACCCCACCGCGGTCCTGGGCCTCTCCGATGCGGGCGCCCACATCACCCAGTTCTCGGAGGCCGGCCAGACCAGCCAGCTCCTCGGCCACTGGGTGCGCGAGCGCCGCGCCCTCTCGCTGGAGGCCGCGGTAAGGCTCATCACGGGAGCGCCCGCCGAGATCTTCGGCATTCCCGACCGTGGACGGCTCGCCCCTGGGCTGGCCGCAGACATCACCGTGTTCGATCCGGCCACCATCGCCTGCCACGAGGAAGAGATCGTTCACGACATGCCGGACGGCGGGCCCCGCTACCTCGCGCGGGCCAGTGGCATCTGGTGGTCCTTTGTCAACGGTCAGCCGATTATCCGCGACGGGCGCTTGCCCGAGCCGGACGAGGTATCGGAGGCGGGACGGGTCATCCGCGCCGCCTGATCGAGGCCCGCTGACCCCGCGGCCGGCCCCGTGACCGAACGGCTCGAGGGCCTGGGGGAGATCGGCGATGTGCTGACCGCCCGGGGGCCGCCCCCGTGAGTCCGAAGCTGTTGCCGCTGCTTAGCTGACCGCCGCCGGCTGCCCCAGAAGAATTCTCTCCTCTTCTTCGAGATTCAGGGAACGTCCGAGTCGTCCAGACGTTGGCAAGGGGCGTGAACGTCTATAGATGGCTCACGGAAAACTCCTCGGGCGCGGGCCGCCCACGATTCGGGCGGTTCATGAGGGTTCCGGCGGCGGTCGCGGTTGTCCTCGTCCTCCTCGTCACGGGGCCGGCACGTGTCGGTGGTCTCGCGCCCGGCTCGGTGGAGATCCGGGACTCGAAGTACGCCCCGGACGAGCTCGTCGTCTCGCCCGGCACGACGATCCGGTGGGTGAACCAGGACGAGGAGACCCACACCGTCACGTCGACCTCGGAGGCCTTCAAGTCCGGAGGCCTCAACCTCGGTGACGAGTACACCCACACCTTCACGACGCCGGGCGTGTATCCCTACACCTGCGCCCTCCACGAGTTCATGCACGGGACCATCGTCGTCAAATAGCCACGGAGAAGGAGGACCGCATGGATCGCATGAATCGTCGCGGGTTTCTCGAATGCATGGCATGGGCGGGGACCGGGCTGGTCTGGACCGCCAGCGGGGGCATCCTCTCGTCGCGGGTGCTGCCGGCCGAGGCGGCCGACGCTGCCACGGGCAACTTCAGCTTCGTTCAGATCAGCGATACGCACGTCGGCTTCAAGGGGGAGGCCAACCCTGACGCCGCGGCGACTCTCCAGCAGGCGATTGCCAAGATCAATGCGCTGCCCACCTCGCCCGCCTTCATCGTGCACACGGGGGACATAACCCACGGCCAGAAAGCGGGCGCCTTCGACACGGTCAGCGAGCTCCTCAAGGGGGTCAAGGCCGAGCGCGTCGTCTACATCCCCGGCGAGCACGACGTCTTTCTCGATGGGGGCAAGGAATATCTCGGCCGCTTCGCCGCCGGAGGCCCCGGTTGGCAGAGCTTTGACTACAAGGGTGTTCACTTCGTCGCCCTCGTCAACGTGCTGAAGTACAAGGGAGAGAAGCTAGGGTCGGTTGGTGCCGACCAGATTGCGTGGCTCAAGCAGGATCTCGCCGGTCTGTCCAGCAGCACGCCCGTCGTCGTCATGGCCCATGTGCCCCTCTGGGCGGTCTACCCGCCGTGGGGCTGGACCACCGAGGACGCGCAGCAAGTGACAGATCTCATGACGCGCTTCGGGTCCGTTACCGTGCTCAACGGGCACATCCACCAGGCCCTGCAGAAAGTGGAGGGCAACGTGACCTTCCACACCGCGATGTCCACGGCCTTCCCGCAGCCGGCCCCCGGTGCGGGTCCGGGCCCGGGGCCGATGAAGATTCCGGAGGCCCAGGCGCGCCCCATGCTCGGTGTCAGGGAGGTTCGCTACGTCGTGGGGACCGCGCCCCTCGCCGTCGTCGACTCCACACTCGCCTGAGCCACGAAGGCGGGCACGGTCGCTAGCCTGGATTATTCACGAGTGCCGCACGTGCGATCGGGGCGGGTGGCGTCGGGGGCGGGGGAGCGCTCCGGCGGAGTGGGACCCCCGAAGCCTGTGCGCCGCCCTGCGGGCGGCGCATCAGGCGAGTGGGTGACGCAGCTGGAGCGCTCCCCCGCCCCTGACGGCGGGCCCCGACCCGCCTCGCGCTCCGCGTGTTCATGAATAATTCGGGCCAGGTCGCGGCTCCGTCGGCGCCCGTTCACGAATGACCGGGCGTCGGCGGACCGGGGCGACGCAGATCACGTCCCGGCGTGGGGCGGATGGTCCGCGTCGGTGTCGGATCAGGCGTCGATGGCCTGGGCAAGATCGGCGATGAGGTCGTCGGTGTCTTCGATGCCGACGGAGTAGCGGATGAGGTTGTCCTTGATGCCGATCTGCAGGCGCTCCTCGGTGGTGAGCTCGTAGAAGCTCATGATGGCGGGCTGCTCGATCAGCGTCTCGACTCCGCCCAGCGACACGGCGAGATGCGGGATCGTGCACGCGTCGACCACCCGGGCGGTCGTGTCGAGATCGCCGTGGACCTCGAAGGAGACGACCCCGCCGAAGCCGCGCATCTGACGCTTGGCGATGTCGTGCTCGCGATGACTGGGCAGGCCGGGGTAGTGCACCGCGGCGATGCGCGGATGCCCGGCGAGGAATTCCGCGATGGCCTGGGCGCTCCCGTTCTGGCGCTCCATGCGCAGCGCAAAGGTCTTGAGCCCGCGGATCAAGAGGTACGCGGCGAAGGGGTCGACGATGGCCCCCGTGATGCCCTGCACGGCGCGGAGGGCGCCCACCAGCTCGCGGGAGCCCAGCACCGCCCCCGCCAGGAAGTCGTTATGGCCGCCGAGGTACTTGGTGGCCGAGTGCATCACGAGATCCACCCCCCATTCAAGGGGGCGGACGTTGTAGGGCGTGGCGAACGTCGCGTCGATGATGGTCTTCAGCCGGTGCTTGCGGCCGATGGCCGCGAAGCGCTCGAGATCCAGCACGCGGTTGTACGGATTGGTGGGCGACTCGCTCAGGAGCACGCGGGTGGTCGGGCGGATGGCGTCCTCGAGCGCCTCGTAGTCGCCGGCGGGAACGGTGGAGACCTCGATGCCGTAACGGGACAGCGTCTGGTTGAGGAACTGGCGCGTCCGGCGATAGCTGTCGTCGGTGACCACGACGTGCGTCCCCCGGGAGAGCATCGCAAAGAGGGCGGTCGTGATGGCCGCCATGCCGCTGGAGAAGAGCAGGCAGTCCGCCGCGCCGTCCAGCGCGGCCAGCTTGGCCTCGGCGATCTTCTGGGTGGGATTGCCGTATCGGCCGTACTCGACGCGCTCGATCTTGCCCTCGAAGTGATCCTTCAGCTCCTGGGTGTTGGCGAAGGTGAAGGTGGCCGTCTGCACGATGGGCGTGGCCAGCGAGGAGGCGGGCTTGGGGCGTGGCTCGCCGCCGTGCACGGAGAGCGTGCTGAACCCCCGCGGCTTCTTCGGCAGCTCGCGCTCGCTCATCACGAGACCAGCAGGCGCGCCTTCTCGACGTGGCGCGCGATGGCCCGGGTCACCCGCTTGGGATCAGCGGGCAGCTCGACTGGCTTGTTGCGATGGGTGGCCTTGATGCCCTCCTGCGTGCCCATATGGTAGGCGGCTTTCTGGTCGGCGAACTTGAGCCCGTTGGCCGTGGAGATGACGACCACCCGCTCGCTCGAGCGGATCACCTTGCGGTCGACCAGCTTACGCAGCGCGGCCAGGGCCACGCCTGTGTGCGGGCAGTTGAACATGCCGGTGCGGTCCGCCCGCGCGGCCTCGTCAGCGAGCTCCTGCTCGCTCGCCTGCTCGACGACGCCGTTGAACCGCTGCAGCGTGCGGATGGCCCGCTTCACGCTCACTGGGTTGCCGATCTGGATGGCCGTGGCCAGGGTGGGCTGCGCGGTGATGGGCTCGAACTGCTTGAAGTCCTGCTGGAACGAGCGATACAGCGGATTCGCCCGCTCCGCCTGGGCCAGGCAGATGCGGGGCAGCTTGTTGACCAGCCCCAGCTCCTGCATCATCACGAAGCCCTGCCCGAGCGCGTGGACGTTCCCGAGGTTACCGCCCGGGATGACGATCCAGTCCGGCACCTCCCAGTCGAACTGCTGGACGATCTCGATGGCCACCGTCTTCTGCCCCTCGATGCGCAGGCTGTTCATCGAGTTGGCGAGATAGATCGTCTTGTCCTTGGTGATCTCCTGCACCACGGCCATGCAGCCGTCGAAGTCGGTGTCGAGCGACAGGACCAGCGCACCGTTGGCGAGCGGCTGCACGAGCTGGGCGATCGACACCTTGTCCTTGGGCAGGAGGACCACCGAGGGGATACCCGCCGCCGCGCAGTAGGCGCCGAGGGCGGCCGAGGTGTCGCCGGTGGAGGCGCAGGCCACGGCGTCGATGGGCTGGCCGCCCGCCATCATCTGCTTGACGACCGAGACCAGCACCGTCATGCCGAGGTCCTTGAAGGAGCCGGTGTGCGAGTTGCCGCACTGCTTGACCCACAGGTCCTCGACGCGGAGCTGCTTCCCGTAGCGGTCGGCCCACAGGAGGTTCGAGTTGCCCTCGTACATCGACACGATGTTCTCGTTGTCGATGAAGGGCAGCACCCATTCCTTCTTGCCCCACACCCCCGATCCGTAGGGGTAGATGTTGCGCCGGTACCGCTCGTCGAAGAGCTGGATCCAGGCCGCGGCCGACCGGGACTTCAGCGCTTCCACGTCGTGCTGGACCTCGAGGAGATCACCGCAGGTGGGGCAGCGGTAGATCACCTCGCGGAGGTCGAACTCTCCGGGGCAGCCGTTGATGCACTGGAACCACGCGTTGTAGGCCATGGGCCAGCCAGTATAGCGCGCCATGATCGCGGACGGCCGTGCCGTCTCGAGGCACGGGATACGGGGAACGCGACGGCAGGATGGGGCGACTACACGAGCCTCACGGATCGTCGGTGCGGTCTCCGCGCCCGCGCGGGGGGGTGAGCAGGCCGCCCAGCCCCAGGGCCATGAACGCGGCGCCGAGCATCATGAGCGAGGGAGGCCAGGGCACCGCCGCCGCCACGAAGTCGAAGTCCCCCACCGGCGTTCCCGGGGCGACGGCGACCAGGCTCCCGAACATCCCGTCACGGCCACCGTTGATGCCGGCCGTGAACAGGACGAAGTTCGCATTACCTCCGTTGGTGCCGTTGCCCACCTGGAGAGCCCACAGCCCGCCGATGGAGAGGAGGCGCTCGGCCGGGTCCGCGAGCTCGGCGAGCAACACGTTGTTCCCGGCCGGATCGAACGCATCGATGATACCGCTCCCATGATTGCCGACGAGGAGCGCGCCCGCCAGACTGCCGAACGTGCTGGGCGCGAGAGCAAGCCCCCACGGCGCATCGAGCGGGCCGTTCGCTCCGTTCGCCGCGATGCGCGCCACGAACGAGCCATCCAGGTTGGAGACGTCGATGGCGCCACCCGCCGTTCCGTCCTTTGGCGCATAGGCGACGAATACATGGTCTCCGAGGACCTGGACGTTGAACGGAGCCAGGCCGGCGGGAAGGTTCGGATCCGTGAAGGCCCCCGGGCCCAGGGGCGCCGGCGCGAAGTGCGAGTCGAAGACGTCGATGGTGCCCCGACCGAAGTTCGCGGCATAGAGCAGGTTGATGCCGCCGCCGGCCATCGCGAGTCCACGGTAGTCACCCCCCGCGGCAGGGCTCACGGCGATAGCACCGAAGGCGCTGACTCCATTGGGCCCATCGAACCGACCGGTGGGATCCACGGTCGGACTCCAGCCAACGATCGCTCCGGCGGTCGTGGCGAACATGAAGACCGCGGACGCGGTATGAGTACCATCGGTGACCTGGAAGCCACTTCCCAGCCCGAGGTTGAAGACGTCTCCCGTCGGCGAGCCTACGCCCGGATTCCCCGGTGCCTGGATGTTCACCACCAGTGATTGCGGCTGTCCGAGCGTGTTGTAGAGGGTCGCCACGCCGGAGCCGGCGTTGGCGATCCAATCCGGGCTTCCCGATGACAGCGCGATGCCGATGGGATTGACGAGGTTGGGATCGAGGGCCCGCGCATTTCCCGGGATGTCGGAGACCAGCCTGTCGCCTAGCACGGTCGCGAGGACGGGATCCGCCATCGCACCCGAGGGCCAGAGGAGCATGAGAGCGATGAAGCCGGCACGCAGCATCGAGGATCCTGGGAAACTCACCGATCGTCCTCCTCGTCAGACCGACGCCCTCCGCCCGATTGGGCGTGCTCGTCGGGTGCGCAGCACTTTCTCGGCGCCCTGTGCACAGGCGTCTCGCCTATGCCGGAGCTTCACCGCCGTAACGTCGCAACGGCTGAATCGTTCCATTCCGGATCGACGCGTCGGCCGCTCGAGGTCATTAGGAAAAATCTTCCCGGTGGATCTGTGGGCGGGCGTTCAGAATCATGGATGCGCCAGCCCGCGGTACTCGGGCACACGCGCGACCGTCCTGTTCAGGCGAGCAGATGCCCTTGAGGAAAGCGGAAGCGACCAGCTCAAGGGGCCTTCGGCGAGAATCTAGCCGGCCACGGCGCGAACGAAGCGCTCCACCTCAGCTTCGTCGTTGTAGTAGTGCAGGCTGGCCCGAACGAGCGCGTCGACTCCGTGCACGGGCAGATCGACTCGCGACAGACGCGCCTCGTGCACGTTGATGCTCGCCGCGCGTAGCCGGTCGCGCGTCTGCGCCGCTGTCTCGCCGTCTCTGACGAAGGAGACGATCCCGCACTGCTCGACGCCGCGATCGTGCACGGTCACCCCGGCGCGCTTCGCGAGCTCCCCCCGCAGCAGCGCACCGAGCGTCTTCACCCGCGCCTCGATCGCCTCCATGCCCACCCGCATCGCGTAGCGGGCGGCGACCCCCAGGCCGATCTGTCCCGCGATGAAGCGCTCCCAATTCTCGAAGCGGCGCGCGTTGCCACGGACCTCGTAGGTGTCCGCGTCGGTCCAAGACGCGGCGTAGAGATCGATGAACGGCGGCTCGAGCCTCGTGATGGTGTCGCGCCGCTCAGATGATAGCCGTTCCCCAGACGGTCTGGATCAACGAATGGAACGGCGACTGATCGATCTTCTTGCGTAGATGACACACGTGAACGTCCACGAGATTGCTCATGTCAGCGATGTCTCCCCACATCCGCTCGCCGAGCTCGGAGCGCGTCAGAAGCTCGCCGGGGTGTCGCCCCACGTCAGCTTCTCGGTGACGTGCGATGGCGGTGCCGCACTCTCCGACCGATCGGCCGACCCGCGATGCGCCGCTCGATGCCGAGGGCTTGGCCGGAATGAGTACCACGCGTATCCTACGGGCGAGAGTTCCTCACGGAGGACACGGTGCATCGACCCCCGCTCGTTCTGCGCATCGTGAGGGCACGGCCGCGCCTCTTCTCCTCGGCCGCTCTTGGCGTGGCGATCACCGCGACGCTCGCCTTGTCGGGGCGATGGCGGGGGGCGACCCATCTTCTCGTCGGCTGGGACGTGGGCGTCGCTACCTATCTCGTCCTCGCCTTTTTCATGATCGCCCGCTCGAGCATCCAGGATATTCGGCGTCGAGCCGCCGAACAGGATGACGGACAGCTCTCCATCCTCGTGCTCACGGTGACCGCAGCGGTGACCAGTCTCTATGCCATCGTGGTTGAGCTGAGCTCCTCGGGAATCCCCGGCGGAGGGCGGCGGGGCAGCCACATCTTCCTCGCCGTCCTCACCATCGGGCTTTCCTGGTTCTTCATTCACATGATGTTCGCGCTTCACTACGCCCACGAGTTCTACGATGCGACGGATGGCCGAGGGCTGGCCTTCCCCGGGAACGATCGAGCCCCGGACTACTGGGACTTCCTCTACTTTTCGCTCGTGATCGGGATGACCTCTCAGGTATCTGATGTCGGCGTGGTCAAGAAGGAGATCCGGCGGACGGTGGCCGCCCACGGCGTCATCTCGTTCTTCTTCAACGTGGCCCTGCTCGCCCTCACCGTGAACATCGCGGCGAGCGCGATCTGAGTCGGAGGGTGCCTCGCCGGTCCGGGACAAGCTGACCCGTGACGCATGGTATCTTGCGGTGGCGCGGCGCTCGCGCGACACCCGGCGCCTGAGAAGGAGAAGACACGATGCCCCCTTACCGCTCGCACCGGACGACCCAGGGACGGACCCAGCTGGCGGCGCGCGCCCTGTGGCGCGCCACCGGCACTGCCGAGGCGGACCTCGTCAAGCCCATCGTCGCCATCGCCAACTCCTACACCCAGTTCGTGCCCGGCCACGTCCACCTCAAGCCGCTCGGCGATCTCGTGGCCCAGGAGATCTACAAGGCCGGCGCGGTCGCGAAGGAGTTTCATACGATCGCGGTGGACGACGGCATCGCCATGGGCCACGAGGGCATGCTGTACAGCTTGCCGTCGCGCGAGCTGATCGCCGATGCCGTCGAGTACATGGTCAACGCCCACTGCGCCGACGCCCTGATCTGCATCTCCAACTGCGACAAGATCACGCCGGGCATGCTGATGGCCGCGCTGCGCCTCAACCTTCCCACCATCTTCGTGTCCGGAGGCCCTATGGAGGCGGGGAAGGTTGCCGGCACGGGCGCCATCATCGATGCTGTGGATGCGCTCGTGGCAGGGGGCAAGCGGGAGGCCAAGGAGGACGAGCTCCTCGAGCTCGAGCGGGTCGCGTGCCCCACCTGCGGCTCCTGCGCGGGAATGTTCACCGCCAACTCCATGAACTGCCTCACCGAGGCTCTCGGCCTCGCCCTGCCCGGGAACGGCAGCCTCCTCGCCACCCACGCCCGGCGCGAGACGCTGTTCCGGGAGGCGGGGCGGAGGATCGTCCAGCTCACTCGCCGCTACTACGCCGAGGGTGACACCTCGGTGCTGCCGCGGGCCATCGCCACGCGCGCCGCGTTCGAGAACGCGATGTCGATGGATATCGCCATGGGCGGCTCCACGAACACCATCCTCCACCTGCTCGCCGCTGCCTTCGAGGGCGATGTGCCCTTCACCCTCGCCGACATCGATCGACTGTCCCGCCGGCTGCCTCATCTCTGCAAAGTGTCGCCGTCCACCTCCCGCTATCACATGGAGGACGTGCACCGGGCCGGCGGCGTCATGGGCATCCTGGGCGAGCTCGAGCGCGCAGGGCTGCTCGACACCTCCGTGAGGAACGTCCTGGGAGAGACCCTCGCGGACACCCTTGCCCGCTGGGACGTACGACGCGCGACGAGCGACGAGGTGCGTGACTTCTACCGAGCGGCGCCCGCCCGGCTCGTCAGCCTTCGCGCCTTCAGCCAGAACGCGCACTACGACACCCTCGACCTCGATCGTGCCGAGGGCTGCATCCGCGACGTGGCGCACGCCTATAGTCAGGACGGAGGGCTTGCCGTCCTCCGTGGCAACCTGGCGAGCGAAGGCTGCATCGTCAAGACGGCGGGGGTCGACCCGGCGCTCCTCACCTTTCGCGGCCGCGCGCGCGTGTTCGAGAGCGAGAACGACACCGCGGCGGCGATCCAGGGAGGTGCCGTCAAGCCAGGCGATGTCGTGGTCGTGCGCTATGAAGGTCCGCGCGGGGGACCGGGTATGCAGGAGATGCTCATGCCCACGAGTCTGATCAAGGCGGTCGGGCTGGCCAGCTCCTGCGCCCTCGTCACCGACGGACGCTTCTCGGGAGCCAGCTCCGGGCTGTCGGTCGGACATGTCTCGCCCGAGGCGGCCGAAGGCGGCGAGATCGCTATCGTGGCCGACGGCGACGAGATCGTGATCGACATTCCGAACCGGACGATCACGCTGGCCGTCAACGAGGAGGAGCTGGCGCAGCGCCGGGCCGCCATGCTCACCCGGGGAGCCGCCGCCTGGACTCCGCGAGCGAGGAAGCGCCACGTCTCGCGCGCGCTCCGTGCCTACGCGGCCCTCGCCCGCAGCGCGTCTCACGGTGCGGTGCGGGACCCGTCACTGGTCGAGGAGCTGGCACGTCCCCAGCCGCGTCGCACCCCCGGAGAGTCCACCTCGTGAAGTCTCGCGTGTCGTTTGCCCTCCTGCTGGCCGTCAGCGTCCTGCTCGCGAGCCCGGCGCGCGCCGACACCATCAATCCGCTCGTCGGCGTGAACTTTCAGCCGTACATCGGGGCCTGGTCGGGGAACCCACTCGCCCCGCCCCTCTTCAACAGCTATACCTACGACGACGTCCTGGCCGACCTCCAGACCGTCCAGGCCCGCGGCTTCGCCTCCATCAAGACCTATGGCGTGGGGACGAGAGGAACCGGCGCGCGGCACCCTTCGCTCAAAGTGCCGCGCGCCGTCCCGGTGCTTACCGGCGCTGCTTCAGGTCGCGGACGTAGATCATGTCGGCCTGGACGGAATTGGCCTTGATCTCATCCGCATAGATCACCGACGCCACGACCTCGGGCGCCCGGATGTCGCCCCGCGTGTCGCCGACCTTCAGATCGCGGTTCTGATACACGGTGCCGCGCACCTCGTCGGCCTCGATCTTGTTCGCATAGATGGTGCCGGCGCGAACCTGCTGCGCGGTGATGCCGTCAGCCTTCACGGTGCTCATCGTCGCTCCCGGCGGACTGGGCACGACCACCGCGGTTCCTGGCGGCGCATAGATCACTCCCTGATCACCCGTCCCCTGGACGCGGACATGGTTGGCCCACGCGAGGCCCACGGGAAGCGCGACCGCCAGCAATCCAGCCGCGAGCGTGCTCGTCCACTTCTGGTGACTTCGCATCATCGATTCTCCTTTCGGAGTCCTCCGGAACGCCGAGTATCGGAGGTCTCGTGGCGTTGGTGGGCTACGGCCCACGAGAGATGGGGCAGCATCGGACGTGCCAGGCCCTGAGTTTCGACCTCAGAGCGCCGAAAGAAGCCTCTCCCGCTGGACGATTGAGGCCGCGGGAAGGAACTACGCTGGAGACAGGGACGAGGCGAAAGGTAACGCAGGCACCGAGTGACCCGGCGAGACTTCCCGGACACCACTCCGAAATGAAGCTTCTCTACCCTACCGCCTCGTGTGCACGGACGGGATCGGCCGCCGCCTTCGCCGCCGGCGGAAATCGAAGTTGGATCTTCAAGCCGGGACCATTGTCTTCCATGTCGAGGCGCGCCTGGTGCAGCCGGGCCACCACCGCGACGAGGCTGAGACCGAGGCCACTGCCCGGGTTGCTCCGGCTGCGCTCGATCCGGTAGAAGCGCTTGAGCACGTGCTGGCGCTCTTCGCGGGGAATGCCCGGTCCATGATCGGCGACGGAGATGGTGGGGTGCCGGTCCTCGTTCCGCACCATGACCTCGACATCACCCGCCCCGCCATGTCGTATGGCATTGTCGACGAGGTTGGAGATCGCGTCGAAGAGGAGATCCCGGTCGCCCAGCACGGGCACCGGGCCTGCGCTGTCGAACGTGACATGCCCGCCTCTCTCCTCGGCCGCCGCATCGAAGAGCTCTGCGACCTCACCGGCCACCTGGTCCAGGTCGACGATTCGGAACGCCCCGCGCGGATCGAGCACCTCGATCCGCGAAATGCGAAGTAAGGAGGAGAACATGCTCAGGACGGCATCGAGCTCCCTCGTCACATCGGCGATGAGCGCCTGATACCGCTCGCGATCGCACTCCTCACGAGACGCCTGCTCCAGTCGCCCGCGCAACCGGGTCAGCGGGGTCCGGAGATCGTGCGCCACGTTGTCGGACACCTGCCCGACCTCCCTCACCAGTTCCTCGATCCGATCGAGCATGGTGTTGAGGTTCTCGGCCAGCTGGTCCCATTCGTCCCTCGTGCCACGCAGCGGTATCCGATTGCCGAGCCGGCACTGCATGATCTCTCGCGTGGCCGCGTTCATGGCTTCGATCCGTCCCACGGTGCGCCGCGTCACGAAGACGCCGGCCACGGTGGCGAGAGCGAGCGTCAATATCGCCCCGTAGACGAGCGCCGTCTTGATGATCTTCACGAATCGATCGAGTTCGTCGAGGCTCCGGCCGACGAGCAGCCGGGACCCATCCGGGAGCGTTTCGTACGTCGCCCGGAGCAGGACGTGTCCCGCCGCTTCCGGCACCCCGAAGTCCGCCCATCCCCGAGGTCCGCGAAGGGCGGGAGGCCAGCTCCCCAGATTGCCGGCCAGCACACCCCGCGAGGGATCGAGGAGCACGTACACTCCGGACTCGACCTCGCGCCCCGCGATACGCTGGCCGACGAGATGAGCGAGCCCGTCGCGTCCGCTCTTCTCGTAGGCCTGGATCAGCAACGCGCGGTCGGCAGAGATCGCGCGGTCGCACTGGCGGTGGACGTAGTCCGTGGTCGCCCAGTAGACGTAGCCAAGCAGCGCGAAGACGGTGCCGCTGAACACCGCGATGCACATCAAGGCCAGCCGGAACGTCGACGACTTCAGCGTTCTAGTCAGGAGCACGAAGGCAAAACCCCACTCCGCGCACGGTGTGGATGAGGGGGTAGGCCCCGCCATCATCCACCTTGCGCCGCAGGCGCCCAACATAGACGTCGATGATATTGGTCATCGGGTCGAAGTGCAGATCCCAGACGTGCTGCAGGAGCATGGCGCGCGGAATGACTTGTCCGGCGTGGCGAGCGAGATACGCGAGGAGCTGGAACTCCTTCGGCAACAGCTCGATCTCTCGCCCCTTGCGGTGCACAGTGCGGGCGAGCAGATCCATCTCCAGGTCACCGACCCGCAGGAGCGTCTCTTTCATCACCGCCGGGCTGCGGCGGGCCAGCGCGTCGACGCGGGCCAGCAGCTCGGCGAAGGCGAAGGGCTTGACGAGGTAGTCGTCGCCCCCCGCGCGCAAGCCGCGGACGCGGTCATCGACTTCCCCCAGCGCGCTGATGATGAGGGTGGGCGTCACGATCCCGTCGTGGCGGAGGCGCCGGATGACCTCGATCCCGTCGATGCGCGGCAACATGCGGTCGACGGTCATCACGATGTAGTCGGCCCTCCGGCCCAGCGCCAGCCCCTCCTGGCCGTCGCAGGCCAGGTCGACCGTGTAACCGCTCGTGCGCAGGCACTCCACCACCTGCTCTGCCGTGTGGGGGTCATCCTCGATGACGAGGACGCGCCGAGCGCTGCGTTCCATAGCCCTGGCCTCCCGCCGATTGGAAGCTTCCCTCATGCGGGCCGGCGCGAAAACTAACATTTTTGTCAGCAAAGTACACAGATTTCATTTGCGGCGTCCCACGCTCGGGCAGACAGTTTCCGGTAAGGGACCTCGAGTCCACGGCCATGACGCGCAGAAGGGTCCATAGAAACCGCGCTTCCCCGTTGGAGCGCCTCGATGGGTAATCCCAGGATTCTCGGGGTGGGGACGGCGGTGCCCGCGACCTCGTTCACCCAGGACGAGCTGATCGACATCTTCGGCTACACGGATCCACGGCACCGGAGCGTGTTTCGGCAGAGCGGCATCGAGCGCCGGCACTTCTTCGTGGACGCCGCTCGGGTCCGGCCGGATGAAGACGTCGATCAGCTCGCGGCCCGGTTCGAGGCGGGAAGCGTCGCCCTGGGGATGCAGGCCATTCGCACCTGTCTCGGCCGGCGAGGCCTCGACGCGTCCGAGATCGACTTTCTGGCCACGACGACCTGCACGGGGCGCCTGGTGCCAAGCCTCGATGCGCGCCTGCTGCGGGCAGGCGGCTTCCGGGACGACGTCCAGCGCGTGCACGTTGGGGATACCGGCTGTGCTAGCGCCATGGTCGCGCTCCAGCAGGCCTCCAACTATCTCCACGCGTTTCCGGGTCGGCTGGCCCTGGTCGTCGCGGTGGAGCTCTGCTCGACGACGTACACCCTCGACGACACCCTGGAGACCGTGGTCGCCAACGCGATCTTCGCCGACGGAGCGGGCGCGGTCCTGCTGGGAACGGAAGGCGAGGGCGGCACGCTCGTGGGCCATCGCACGATCATCAGATCCGAATACCTCGATTGCATGGGCTTCACCTTCCCGGGCGGCCGGGCGAGGGTCCGCCTGAGCAAGGACGTGCGGCGCATCGCTCCCGTCATGATGGCGGAGCTCACGGAACGCATCCTCAAGGACCACGGTCTTCGACAGGACGACGTGCGGTTCTGGATCCTCCACTCGGCAGGTCGGCGGGTGCTCGAGCGGGCGCAGCAGGACCTTGCGCTCACGGACGACGACGTGGCCTTCTCGCGCGAGGTGCTGCAGCGATTTGGCAATCTGTCGTCGGCCACCGTGCTGTTCGTGCTCGACGAGGTCCTCAGGCACGGACAGCCGCGTCCCGGCGACTGGGGTATCATGCTCGCTCTCGGTCCCGGCTTCGCCGCCGAAGGCGCACTGCTGCATTGGTCGTGAGGTGTAAGAACCGAGGGATACGGTGTCTGACCGGAGGGCCCGATGACCGCACCGAGACTCATGCTCCTGATCAGCGCGCTTCTCCTTCTCACGGGATGCGCGACGGTGCCAACGGGCCCAAGCGTCATGGTGCTGCCGGGAAGTGGCAAGAGCTTCGAGCAATTCCAGGGTGACGACGGGGTGTGCCGGCAGTGGGCGCTGGCGCAGACGGGAAGTACTCCAAACGAAACGGGTGCGGTCAACACCGCGGCCGGCATGACGATCGGCACGGTGGTTGGCGCCGCGCTCGGGGCCGCTATCGGTGCCGCCGCCGGTGGTCCGGCTCTCGGCGCGGCCATCGGCGCGGCCACTGGTCTCTTCGGCGGGACGGCAGTTGGTGCCGGCAACGCCTATGGCGCCAGCTTCGCGGTGCAGAGCCGCTACGACATCGCGTACATGCAGTGCATGTACGCCAAGGGCAATCAGATTCCAGTCTCTGTCGCCCGGCAACCCGTGCCGCCGGCGCCCCCGCCCCCGCCGCCTCCCCTACCGCCTGGGGTGCCGCCGCCACCCGCCGGACCGCCGCCGCCGCCACCCCCTGGGCCTGCGCGCTAGCCTGGATTATTCACGAGTGCCGCACGTGCGATCGGGGCGGGTGGCGTCGGGGGCGGGGGAGCGC